>JAQGHP010000561.1 GCA_028288775.1 Phycisphaerales bacterium
TGCGCACTGGCGACTCCACCTACCGCGACTTGTACGTGGGCGAGAAAGTGAAGCAGGCGTATTGGGAAGCGGAATCCTCCGCCGACCAGCAACTGGAGCGCCGCCGGCAGATTCTCGACGCCGATCGGCGCGGGCTGCGGTCGCTGTTGGAAGGCGAATTGTCCGCCGAGGAATGGGCCGCGGTGGATGCGGAGCTTGCCGAAATTTCCCGGATCGTCACCACCCGCGCGAGGCACACGCCCGAGGTCTTGCTCGTCGGCGACTGCCTGTTCCTCGACGTGATGGCCTTCCTCGTCGGCCCCGCGCTGGAGGACGGCATATCCGTCAACCCGACGTTCCTCACCACCAAGAACCCCGCCGAGCTGCGCAACGCCTTGCGGAAAATGGCCGGCCGCAAGTTCGACCTGATTTTCTACAGCCCGTTCACGTACGAGTTTTCCCCGGAATTCGCCCGCATGATGGAATGGCGTCAGGCCGGCAGCGGGAAAGCAAAGGTGCGGGCGCTGGTGGACTCGGCGATGGAAAACGTCTCGGCCACGCTCGACGTGCTCACCGAGCTTTTCGAGTGCAACATCTTCGTCCACAACGCGGCCAACGTCCGCCGACATGACGCGAGCCTCGCCGAACGCGCCAAGAACCTCGTGACGCATCATGCCCGCAAGGCCGCGCGGGACTGCGCGAATGCGAAGCTCGCGGAGTACGTCGCCGCCCGTAACAGTGCCACGTTCGATCATCTTTTCGTGCTCGACGAAACCGCGCTGCTCCAGCAGCACGGCGAACACGAACTGGGCCGACTCTTTTACGATTCCGATCTCCAGCACCCCGCGGCCATGGGCAAATGGCTCGCCGGGATGTACCGCGACGTGCTCGCCGTGCATTCCCAACTGCTCAAGCGCAAGCTCGTCGTCTGCGATCTCGACAACACGCTCTGGAAAGGCGTGATCGGCGAAGGCGCCGTGGAGCACTACGCCGACAAGCAGCGCATCCTCAAGCGCCTGCAGGCCAAGGGCGTCGTGCTCGCGATCAACTCCAAGAACGACCCGAAAAACGTGAAATGGGAAGGCGGCGTTCTCTGCGCCGATGACTTCGTCTGCTCCCAGATCAACTGGGACAACAAGGTCGCCAACCTCAAGCGCATCGGCCAGATCCTGAACTTGAAAACCAAGGACTTCGTCTTCATCGATGACCGCACCGACGAGCGCGAGATGGTGAAGATGGCGATTCCCGAGGTCCAAGTGCTCGACGCCACGGCCGACCGCGCATGGCGGCTGCTCGACCTCTGGTCGCAGTACCTTTCCAGCCAAGGCGAGACCGACCGCACGCAGTTCTACAAGCAGAAGGAGCAGCGCGAGAGCTTTCTGCACACCCAGGCGGCTCCCGAGGAAGACCAGGGGGCGCTGTTCGCGAAGCTGGGCATCACCGTGACCGTTCGCGACGCGAAGAAGGCGGATCTCAAGCGCGTCGCGGAGCTGATCAACCGCACGAACCAGTTCAACACCAATGCCAGCCGGACTACGGTGCGCGAAGCCACCGACTGGCTTGCCGCAGGCGATCGGCGGATCCTCGTCGTCGATTCCGGCGACAAGTTCGGCACGATGGGCACCGTCTGCATCGCGGTCGTCCATACGCTGGCCGACCGCATCGAGATACCAGTCTTCGTCTTAAGCTGCCGCGTGTTTGGGTACGGGATCGAGGATGTGATCGTGAATGCGGTAAAGCGGGTGGCGCGGGAGAAGAATCTGCCGATCGTCGGGCCGTTTACGGAAACGGCGCACAACGAACCCTGCCGCAAGGTTTACCCGAACAACGGATTCACCCGCGAAGGTGCGGCGTGGATTTACAAGGGAAATGACGAGATCAAAGACCCGTCATGGCTGACAATCCGGTTTGAGAACCCCGTTACCACAAAAGATCCGACCCCATGAACACTGGCCCGTCGGTACACGCCAGCCGATAGGCCCAGTCGCGCCCCTTGAGCGGCACCGAATCGACCGGCTTGCGCACCCGGATGCAGCAACTCTGGCACGTCCCCATCCCGCACGCCATCGCCCGCTCCACCGCGATCTGGCAAGGAAGCCCACGAGCCGAGGCAATGTCCGCCACGCGCTTCATCATCGGCTCAGGGCCGCAGGTGTAGAGCGTGGGTAGGACTGAGGACGGGCGTAGGACTGAGGACTGAGGACTGAGGACTGAGGGGGAGGAAGCGGCGGAGGTAGTTTGCGAAGCTTTGAAATCTGAAATTTGAGATTTCAGATCGCCCTCTCCCCTCTTCCCCGAATCCTGAACCCTCAACCCTAATCCATCCAAATACCTCTCCAACGCCTGCGTGACGAACCCGCGGAAGCCGTAGCTGCCGTCATCCGTGGTGATGACCGAAGCGATTCCGTGCTTGGCGAACTCTCCAATATTGGCGACCGGCTCAAAGCTATCAATCCCCGGCGACCGCCCTCCCGCCAGAATCGTCAGCGGCAACAGGTCGCGCGTGAGCGCGCCGCAAAAGGCCACGCCCTCTTGCCCGGCCAGCCGCTCGGCGAGATAGAGCATTGGCGGAATCCCGACGCCCCCGCCGACTAATATTGCCAAGCCCTCGGGCGCGGGGAGATGAAAACGATTGCCCAGCGGCCCGAGGATGTGGACGGCGTCGCCCACGTTCAGCCGGCTCATCCATTCCGTCGCCACGCCCACCACGCGGTGGATGATGTCCAGTTCGACGCCGTCGGGCGTGTCGCGTCGCCCGGCGAGGGAGAACGGCCGCCGGAGCATCGCCAGCGGCGTCATCAATTCCTTGCCGCGAACATCGGGTGCCCGCCCGGGCTCCCAATCGATCTCGCGCTCGGGGTTGTAGTCGATGTCGAGATCCCGTCCTGCGATTTGAATGAACTGCCCCGGATCGGTCGCCGGGAATTCGCGCAGCCCGAGCACCAGCCGATAATGTTCCCGACACAACGGCACGTTGCCCAAAACTGTACAGACGAATTGCTCGCGGAGCGCGGAATGCATCGGCGGGATTGTAGCGACGGCGTCGTGGAAAAAAACGCGACGAGAAACCGCGCCCCAAGAGACGCGCCATCAGTCAAAGAATGAGAAGAAGGGTGGGATCGGCGCGGTCCCAAAAAAAGACTTCCGGAGGGGTGGCTCCTATCCACCTCCGGAAGTGCGCCACGGCTAAAAAGCCGTTAGACGGGTAATGTATTCATTCACCGGCAGAGTCTGTTCAATACGCCTGATCAACGAGTGCGACTATAACCCCCTGCCCGGAGCGTGTCAATTAAGCTTTGACCCCGTTCCGCAAAATCTTATCGAAATGCAAACTCATTATTCTAATACACTTATGTAAAATTAATTATTCTGCCGCCGTCACTGCCATTCGGCAACAAAGCGGCCTCTGCTGTCGCCAAAGTGCCCCCTTTTTAGGGGTAAGTCCTTTGCTCACTGTAGACTAGGATTTGTCTCCGGGGACCGTGCCTCGGGGGCGGGAGTAGCAATGAAGCGCCTGGACGTCGTCATCGCGATCATTCATCACTCAGGGAAAGTTCTCATCTCCCAGCGGAGAAAGGACGACTCGTTTGCCGGATTCTGGGAGTTCCCCGGAGGCAAGCTCGAGCGCGGCGAAACACCCGAGCAGTGCCTCGCCCGCGAACTCTCCGAGGAACTCGCGATCACGGTACAGCCGACCGGTACTTTCCCCCCCATCGAACACGATTACTCCACCGTGCGCGTCCGCCTCCTCCCCTACCTCTGCACGATCACCACCGGCGAGCCCCGCCCCCTGGCCGCCCAGCGCCTGGAATGGATCGACGCCCCCCACCTCCGCGACTACCGTTTCCCCAGCGCCAATGCCGTGCTGATAGAACAGATCATTTCCCGCCTCGCCGACCTCGCGAGTACACAAGCTCCGACGTCACCCCCATCTCCGGCGACTATTGATTTCGCCCCCCGCCCTTCGTAAAGTACCCGCCGGATTGAATCTAGAAGGGCGATTAGCTCAGTTGGCTAGAGCGCAGGTATCACACACCTGAGGTCACAGGTTCGAGCCCTGTATCGCCCATTTTCGCAGGAAATTTCCTTCCCCGCCGGGCGCATGGGACATGCCGCCCAATCCGGCCCCTTACTAAGTCGCCATGCTCAAACGTCTTGCGAAGTTCGCAGAGATGGAACGCGACATTGACTCTGAAGCGCGGGAGACTCGCGGGCGGGCGATGCACGATTTGTTGATCCTGGCGGAGCGCGACCCGGCGATTCGCCCCGCGGCATCCGAAATCTTCCGCCGGGCGGTCGCTACACCGAAAGACGCGTGGTCAACGAACACCGCCTTGCACGGCATCGCGCTCCTGCACGGCGCCCAGGCCGCCCGAGACGCCCGCATTCGTTTGCTCTCGCACCCCGATCCTGCCTTCGTTGCAAGCATTGTCCGCGCGACGCGGGACGCTATCTATGTGCCCGCCCTCCTCAAGCTGCTGAGCGAACGCGCCGAAACGCCAATCCGCGTAGCCGCGATTCGTGCGCTCGGCCGCCTCCGCGACCCGGCCGCGCTGGCCGTGCTCGTTGCCCAACTTCATATCCCCGATCTGCGACCGCACACCATCGAGGCCCTGGCCGACCTGTCCGACCCCCGCGCGGTTCCGTACCTTGAGCCGTTCCGCGCCGACACGACGGACGCCTGGGAGGAAGACAACCACGGGCCGATGCTCTGCGTGTGCGATCTAGTCGATAGTGCCGTCAAACGGTTGAGCAAATGCGAGCCGTGCCGGTCGTAAACGGGCAGGGCGAGCGCGCATAACGCCTAGGGCGCCGATTCGTGCGGGGTGTCATCCGCCTAATCGCGCACCACGAGCCGCTCAGGGATTCGTGGCCGGCATTGTCGCGGGTCCTTGTTCACGCTCCGCCTTTAACTTCTGCATGTCCCTTATCAGCGACATCCCTTTAAGAACGTCCGGGTCGTGTTGAAGCCTTTCCAGCTCGGGATTTGCGGCGACCGGGGTTGGATGTTCGGATCGGTAGTGTTCCGTCCCGGTCCAAATGCCCAGCGCGACCGCCGCCCCCAGGCCTAATGCGGTGATGACTTTGAGCCACGTCGCCAGTTTCCCCTTTTCGCGCCGGCCGAAGATCAGGCGCTCCAGGAGCTGCATAAGTACGATCGCGATTCCCGCCGCGGCGAGCGTCATCAACACGCCAAACGCACCGACGACATCCGCAGCGATTCCCACCTTTCCGCAGAGCCATCGAAGCAGGACGAATGTGGGAATCCACAACGCGAAGAAAAGCAGTTTCTGAAATGGATGGCCGTCCCAGATCCCCTCCAGCCACTTGTTTTTAACGGGCATTTTCGCTCCCAGGCGCGTTTCAGGCTCACCAACCCCGCGCCTGCACGTGATTCACTATCAGCCGCACGTCGTACGCAGACAGCCCGCACGTCGCGGCTTCCTCTTCCATTCGCCGAATTACTGGCGGCGGCACCACGCCGCCCGCCAGGCCATCCGATGCCATCTGCACCAACCGATTGTGACGCGGGTCAATGGGCGGCGGAGGGACCGGCGCGCCAGGGGACGCGGACGCCGCGGTGCGTGCCTTGATCTTTGCGATCTCGGCGCCGCTTAGCGGCGAGCGGTACCAGTGGCGGGCGGACTGGCCGGTGACCTGGCCGCGGCCGGTTTCCTGCGGCTCATAGGCCGACTGGATGGCGACGCGCCCCGGACCCGCAAGGTGAAGCCACATCAGCCGCACGTTGCCCAGCCCGAAGCCGTAGCCGCCCGTCGTGGCGACCTCGAGCGTCAGTTGCACGGAGGGGTCCTTGTACACGAGTGCCGCGGGCTTGAGCAGCAGCGTCTGGCCCTCGGCCAGATCGCGCACCATCACGTTCCCCGAGGCATGCACGAGCAGCAGCCCGGGGCCGTCGCGGGCGGTGAAGCGGTCGAGGTATTGGCCGGCCGGGTAATGGGTCTCGGCTTCCTTCCCGGAGCCAGTGGTGAACCAGCAATCGGTCGCGACATAGTAGTAGGCCACGTGCCGCGTAGCGGCGAGGAACAGGTGCTCGCGCACGTCGATCGACTGGCCCGGCTGCAAGGGGATCGCCACCATTTCCCCCGGCTCGTCGCGTGAGAAGGCAATGTGCCCGGGGCCGTGGGCCTCGGTCATGATGATCGGCAGCCCCGCCATCAGCCGCGTGAACGCCCCGGCGATGGGCATCCGCCGGATTTCCACCGCCGGGTCTTTCCACAGTACCGCGTGGTGCGCGAAGTAGACGCTGTCGCCTTGCGCGAGATTGAAGTCGGCGACCGGCACGTACGTGCCTTCGATCTGGCAGGTGGAATCCCCCGCGCGGATGCGGGCCATATCGCGGATGGGAGGAAGCTCCGTCCACCCCGACCCGCTGACCTGCCGCGAGCGCCCGACGGACGCGCCGCACCCCGGACAAGAAAGCTCAGCAGAGCTGACTTGCGCCCCGCACCAGGGGCACGTCGTCATGATGGCGGGAGATTCATTCGCGTGTGCGGGGCTGGTCACTGACGTTGTCTCCTCGAAACTCAACTAGTAGTCCGCACAACCCAAAACGCTCCGACGGTTTTCAGAGCCGGGGCGTGCCGCCCCGGTCGTGCCCAAGGCCCGCTCCGATCCCCTCTCCCCGTGCTCGGGGTAGAGCGTTAGGGTGAGCGGCGGAGCGCCCGAGTCGCGCTCGAATCTCGTACGGTCCGCACCGCGGACCATCTTTCACGAACCGCGAAGAATCGGTCCGCAGTGCGGACCCTACGAAACTAAAGCGCCCGATAGATTTCGGAGCCGGGGCGTGTCGCCCCGGTCGGGCCGAAGGCCCGCTCTGGTCCCCTCTCCCTCGTACTCGGGG
>JAQGHP010000598.1 GCA_028288775.1 Phycisphaerales bacterium
GACGCCGCCACCACCGCAACCGTGGGCAACAATCTCCCGGAGCCGACGTCCGCGGCGATCATGCTCGACGGCGGCGGGATGCTCGCGCTCCGTCGCAGCCGGGCGTAAGACCGAGCCGGACTTACTACCCGCCCCGTTCTTATTTGTACGGTTCTTCCAGAGCCGGGCCGTGCCGGCCCGGTCGGAGGGAGGCTCCGTTTCGGGCCTTCGGCCCGACCGGGGCGACACGCCCCAGCTCTGAAAGTCGCGGAGTAAATCGGGGCGGGCCGACCACTAGAACGGAATATCCGCTTCCTGGAACATGCTTTCTTCGCCGAACGGCTGCTCGGCCGACTGCTTGCGCATGCGCTGCTCCGAGCGACCACCCTGCGGGCCGCTGCCGGGCGCAGGGGGCTCCGACCGGCTAAAGGGATCGGCGACCACTTTCCGGGAGTCGTCCTTCTGGCCCAGGAACTGAAAGTTCTCAACGACCACCGACACCTTGCTCCGCCGACCGAAACCCTGCTTGTCCTCCCACGAATCGTACTTCAGCCGGCCCTCGACAAAGAGCGGCTTGCCCTTCTGGCAATATTGCGCGATCACCTCCGCCTGTTTTCCGAACGCCGCGCAATCGACAAAGCAGGTCTCCTCCCGCTCCTCCCCCGCGGCCGTCTTGAACTTGCGGCTCGTCGCAAGCCCAAACTCCACCACCGAGCTATTGCTCGGCAATTGCTTCAACTGCGGGTCACGGGTTAGATTCCCGATCAACATTACCTTGTTAAAAGTGGCCATGGGTACCTCGGTGAATTTGCGATTGAAGAAATAACAACCAAGTGGAATAAATCCCGCACTGCGACGGTAGTCCTCAGTCCTCAGTCCTCCCATCACGCCGCTGCAACGCCCGCCGGCAGGCGGTTCTTCACGTACTCGATGCACTTGGCCATTACGTCGGTGGGCATGTCTTCCCAGACTTCGACGCCGGCCTTCGAGAACCACTTGTCCGTCGTCCCCTCCGGCAGCCGGACAACCGCCAGCAGGTCCTTGATCTCGCGCACCTGCTCGGGCGTCGCCAGTTGCACCACCTGCGCTTCCTTCTCCAGCATGCTCACGTCGTAGCGCTGCTTAATGGCGTCGTAGCTCCACTCGAAGACGTCTTCGTCGGGGAACGCTTCGATTCGCGTCTTGCTGACGCGGGCGAAGCGCTTCTTGCCCTTCTTCCCGAGTTCGACGACGAGGTCGAACCAGTAGTCGAGCTGACGCCAGCCGTCGAAGGTGTAGCCGAGCTTCGAGAGGTTGGCCCCGTATTCGGTCTTGGCGTGGGCGGTGATGACCACGTTCATATCCAGCGCCAAAATGAGGTTCGCCAGGCGCTTCATCTGCTTGTTGGCGGCGCCGTAATGGCGGCCGAAATCGGAGCCGACCTGCAGCTCGCACTTTTCGAGCAGGTCGTTGTAGACGGGGGTGATCGGGTCGATGACGAGCGTGCGGAAGTCGTGCTTTACGGTCAGCAGCGATTTCACTTCCTGGATGACGTCGTGGATGTCGGTGGTCTGGAAGACGACCGACCCGGATTCCCCGATCAGCTTGTCGTAGTTCTCGGTGCCGCGTTCGCAGTCGATCACGTACGAGTGGGGGAACTGGATCGCCGCGGTGGTCTTCCCGACACCCGCAGGCCCGAACATGAAGAGCTTGAGCCGCTTGTTGACGGCTTCGGGTTTCTTGGCTCTGAGCATATACAACTCCCAGATCCCGGCGATTGGTTTGTCTGGCGACCAGCCGCCCACCGGGAAGGCAACCGAGCCGCCGCAATTAGCTATTTGTTAGGTACAATATAGGGTCTGCAAACGGGGTGGGCAACTGAAAATTTACTAATTTTAAACAAAATCAACATGACGGTTTTTCGCTGCGTTTTTGGGCTGTTATTAGTACGTCAGCCGCCATCCCCGGCCCGCCAAAATCTTCATTTTTCGGATAATATCGCGGAATCGGCCGGTTCCGACAGGTGCATCGCCGCGCGCTCCTTTGATCGATTCCGATGGAAATTTAGTGACTTCTTTTGCCTGCTGCCGCACGGGTTCGCGGGCGCTGGTACTCCATTTCGGTAACCGCTTCAGAAAACCAGCGGTTCGGGTACAATCCTCCCGTCCGGTTTCCCACCCAAGGTGCAACAGCGCGTGGTCTTTCGGTTATTCGGGAATCGGGTCTGCCGGGCCTCGGGGTGCGTCGGGAGCACAATGCAGTCGTCGCGGGATGTGAAGCAGGAAAGGAATCGCCACGATCGCGTCACGCGCCATGGTTCCCTCTCAACCGCCCGCTCCACGGCATCCATCGACGCGCTGGAAGCCCGCTTTCTTTTCTCCGCCACCGCCGGCTACCTCATCGCCCATCTCACCACACAGCCAAGCCAACGCGAGCCGTCGTACACGGTGGCGGACCATCTCACCACTGGCGGGGCGGTGCTGGAGAAATCGGGGCCCAGTTACACGGTGGCTTCCGGGACGATCGCGCCGGGCTCGCCGCCTCCTGTCGGGCAAGTGAACGGCGGGACATCCGGCCTGCACATCATCCTCGAAGAAGGCCCGCACCTCCGAGCCAACCCCCAAGCCGCGGCGGCCTTCGAGAAGGCGGCGCAGTTCCTCGAATCCATCTTTTCCAACCCGATCACCCTCGTGGTCGATGCGGAAATCGCGGGGCTCCCAACCGGCGTAATCGGACAGACCAGCAGCGTCGAATACCACTTCGGCGCCAACGAATATGATGCCGTGCGCAATCTGCTGGTGAACTCCGCCGTCGGGAATGAAAGCGTCGTCTACAACCTGCCGACCTCGTCGCAGTTCAACGCCGCGTTGCCAGCCAACACGATCAATCCCTTTAGCGTCGGCGGCCTCACGGCAACCCGCGCCGACCTGCTCGCCCTGGGCGTCGCCCCTACAGAATTGCAAAACGGCCCCGCGTCCGCATACGACCCCAAGGTCAAGCGCGACATGAGCATGACGTTCAGCTCCAACTTCCCCTTCGACTACAACCAGGCGGATGGCATCTCTCCCGGCCAGCTCGATTTCACCGGCGTAGTCGAGCACGAAATTGCCCACGGCCTTGGCTTCGACAGCGAAGTCGATACGGTCGATTATTTGATGAGCCATCCGGCCCTCGGCCGCACGCTCTACCCGACTACGATGGATCTGTTCCGCATCCCGCCCGGCGACGGTGCGATCGATTTCGCCAACGCGCCCCGTCTCCTCGTCCCCGGCAATCTTCAGCCCGCGCAGGTCTTCTACGACGGCGGCGTCTTCAACCCCGCGGGCATTCCCATCCCCGGCCTCGCCCTCGGCGACATCCCACTCTCCACCGGCCAATTTCACGGCGACGGCCACCAGGCCAGCCACTGGAAATCCGCCGGCGGCCCCGGAGGAACCGGCTCGAGCGTCGGTGCCATGAATCCCACCGCCAGCTTCGGCCAGCCCGTCCTCTGGTCCGATGCCGATACCCGCGCGTTGGGGCTCATCGGCTGGGACGTCGCCGCCACCGCCACAATCAGCGGCACCGTCTTCAATGACCTCAATCACGACGGCAACCAGAACCCCGGCGAGACCAGCATCGCCGGCATCACCGTCTACCTCGACGAAAACCGCGACGGGATCTTCGAGCCCTCCGAGCCGTCCGTCACGACTGACGGCCTGGGCGCATACCAGTTCTTCAGCCTTACCGCCGGCGACTACATCGTCCGCGCCGTGCCGCAATCGGGCACGGCACCAACCGTCCTGTCCAAGAACTTCGACCACGTCACACTTGGACCCGGGCAAGTCGCGTCGGGGCTCAACATGGCCCTCAGCCCCGCCGGATTGCCCTCACCCTGGGCCGGCGCTGACATCGGCTCCGCGGCTGCCCCCGGCACGGACGCATTCGCCGGCGGCGCATTCCTGCTCACGAGTTCCGGCGCGGGCTTGACCGGCGTCGGTGACTCGCTCCATTACACGTACCAAAATCTCCAACGCGACTATTCGATCGTGGCGAGCCTCGACACCTTCCAATCCGTCGACGGCGGTGCCGCGGCGGGCCTCATGGTCCGCCAGGGGATCTGGCAAAACTCCGCGAATGTGTTCCTCTCCATCACCGGATCGGGCGGAGTGCAGTTGACCGCCCGCGACTCCGCCGGGGCGCGCACCCGCACCGTCGCCACGTACCACGGGGCGACGCCGCACTGGCTTAAGCTCGTCCGCCGACACAACAACGTCACCGCCTACGTCTCGGCGGATGGGGTGAAGTGGGAATTCCTGGGCTCCGCGATGATCCCCCTGGGCCAATCCGCCGTCGCCGGCCTCGCGCTCGCCAGCAGCAACTCCGCCCGCATGGCCGCGGCCACTTTCTCCGGCGTCGCAATCGCCCCGTAACCTTCTCCGTGCGCTCCGTCTTCAATTCCCACCTCCGGTAATCCGGGGGAGGGTTAGGGAGGGGGCCTGCGAGAGGAGCGTTCAAGGGTTCAACGGCTCAAGGGCAAGAACTCTTGAACCCTTGAACCCTTGAACCCTTGAACTTTTGAACCTTCTCGCCCCCCGCAGTACCGGAGGGGGGAGAAAGGACGCCGCCAGAACTGTCACGCACCCACTCTCGATCGCGGGCCCCGCTAAAATTTGTCTTTCCTCCGCGAACCCACTACCTTCTCCGCCGATGCGCAACCAGTACGATCAGGCCGACGTCGCGCGGATGGTGGACCATCTGGCCGGCGCGATCGCCGCGGAGTTCTCCGCGGCCAACCAATTGAACATCGTCGGCATCCGCACCCGCGGCGAAACCCTCGCCGCCCGCCTGGCCGAAAACCTCATCGCCCGCGGCTATGCCCGCCTGGGCAGGGGCGTGCTGGACATCACGCTCTACCGCGACGACCTCTCAGAAATCGGCCCGCGCCCCCTGGTCCGGCCCACTGCGCTCGCAATCCCCCTCGATCACAACCCGTGCGTGTTGGTGGACGACGTGCTCTTCACCGGCCGCTCCGTCCGTGCCGCCCTGAACCTGCTTACGGACTTCGGCCGCCCCAGCGTTATCCGCCTGGCGGTGCTGGTAGACCGCGACGGCCGCGAGCTGCCGATCCAGCCAGACTACGCAGGGCTGACGCTCACCGAAATCCCTCCCGGCCATCGCGTGAACGTGCGGCTGGCCGAAGTCGACGGTGCTGATGAGATTGTGGTCGAGTCCGGGAGATGATGGCAGGACTTGGGACAAAGGACTGAGGACTGAGGACTGAGGACTGAGATGGAAGAACGCGGATTGAGAATGACAACTCGCTCGGATCTCCCCAGAACGCCCTCTTCATTTTGCACTTTGCATTTTGCATTTTGCACTTTGCATTCAATTCGCCGCGCCGGGCACGGAGGCCCAAAATGACCGACACCGCCGCCCTACGCTGGACGCGCAAGCATCTGCTCACCCTCGAAGAACTGTCAGCCGAGGAAATCCTCTTCGTCCTCGACACGGCTGCCAGCTTCAAAGAGGTCTCCACCCGCAGCATCAAGAAAGTCCCGGCGCTCCGCGGCCGCGTGATGGTCAACGCGTTTTTCGAGGATTCCACCCGCACGCGCACGAGCTTCACCCTCGCCGCATCGAGGCTTTCTGCCGACATCCTCGACTTTTCCGAGAAGGGGAGCAGCGTCAGCAAGGGGGAGACGCTGATCGACACCGCGCGGAATATCGAGGCGATGGGCGTGGACATCATCGTCATCCGCCACCCCGCCGCGGGGGCGGCGACGCTGTTGTCGCGCACCGTGAAATGTAGCATCGTCAACGCCGGCGACGGCGCACACGAGCACCCGACGCAGGGCCTGCTCGACCTCTACACCATCCGCGAGCGGTTCGGAAAAATCGCCGGGCTAAAGGTGGCGATCGTCGGCGACATCGCCAACAGCCGCGTCGCGCGGTCGAATTTGTGGGGGCTGACGAAGCTGGGCGCAGAGGTGATCCTGGTCGGCCCGCCGACGCTGGTGCCGCGTGCGTTCGAGAAGTTCGGGGCGAAGGTCGTACACGATTTCGATTCGGTGATCGGCTCGGTGGACGTGATCAACATGCTCCGCGTGCAATTTGAGCGCATCAAAAGCAGCCAATTCCCCAGCGTCCGCGAGTTCACGAGATTCTTCGGCCTGACCCAGGAACGCTTCGGGCGCTGCAAGGAAAATGTCTTCATCATGCACCCCGGCCCCATGAACCGCGGCATAGAAATCAGCTCCGGAATAGCCGATGGCCCCCAAAGCGGCATCCTGCAACAGGTAACCAACGGCCTGGCGGTGCGAATGGCAGTGCTCTATCTCGTGACGCAAGCCGGCGGATGATGGCTTCTGTGAGGCCGCGGTGCGGAAAACCGCGAAGACGCGAAGACGCGAAGACAGACGCGAAGGAGAAGGCTCATGGATGTATTTCGGCATCGCGAGCGTCCCGAAGATTGTGCGGATCCGGAAACGGAAGACCTTGCCCGTAAAGTGATTGGTGCCGTCATCGAGGTGCATCGGATCATTGGCCCGGGACTTCCGGAAAGCGTCTATCGCCGGGCTCTATCTCACGAGCTTGACCTTCGTGGCATTCTCCATCAGTGCGAGGCGCCCGTTCCCGTAGTGTATAAGGGCAAACGCGTGGGCAAGGGGAGCATGGACATTCTTGTGGGCGGCAGGCTGGTCATCGAGCTCAAAACGGTGGAAGCCCTTAACGACGTTCATCGCGCTCAAGCCGTCGCCTACCTTAACGCAACGAACCATCGACTCGCGCTTCTAATTAATTTCAATGTTGCGATGCTAAAGGACGGTATTCTACGTGTGATCCATACGCCCTAGTATTTTCTTCGCGACTGTCTTCGCGCCTTCGCGGTTTTAAAAACCGTCCGACCACAACCATGCCCTCCATCCTCATCAAAAACGGCACCATCTTCGACCCCTCCCGCGTGTTTGAATTGCGGGCGGACCTCCTGATTCGCGACGGCAGGATTGCCGCCGTCGGGGCGAACCTTGGCAGTGCCGATGTGGTCATCGACGCTGCCGGCAAATACGTCACGCCAGGCCTCATCGACATTCACGTCCACTTCCGCGAGCCCGGCGACGAGGAGGAAGAGACCGTCGCCTCGGGAGCCGCGACGGCGGTAGCGGGGGGGTTCACCACCGTTTGCTGCATGCCCAACACCAAGCCCGCGCTCGATAACGAAGGCCAGATCGAGTTCATCATCCGCCAGGCCCAGCGCGCCAATCTCGCCAACGTGCTGCCGATCGGCGCGATCACCAAGGGGCGCGAGGGGAAGGAACTGGCCGAGATCGGGTCGATGCTCCAGCGCGGCGCGATCGCCTTCAGTGACGACGGCGTCGGCGTCGCGGACGCGTCGGTCATGCGCAAGGCGCTGCAATATTGCAAAATGTTCGACACCGTCATCATGCAGCACTGCGAAGAGCCCACGCTCAGCGGCGGAGCCATGCACGCGGGAGTCGTCTCAACCGGGTTGGGAGTCCCCGGAATTCCCGCCGAGGCCGAGCAGTTGATGATCGCCCGCGACGTGCTCCTCGACCGCACCATCGGCTGCCGCTACCACGTCCAGCACATCAGCACCGCCGGCAGTGTTGAACTCGTCCGCCGGGCCAAGCAGGACGGCCTTCCCTTGACGGCGGAGGTCGCCCCGCACCACCTGCTGCTGACGGATGAGCGCTGCCGCACCTTCGACACGAACTACAAAATGAACCCACCCCTCCGCACCGCGGCGGATGTCAAAGCCTGCATCGCCGGCGTAAAGGACGGCACCATCGACATCCTCGCCACCGACCACGCCCCGCATCTGGCCGAGGAAAAGGAACTCGAATTCGTCTACGCCCCCTTCGGCATCATCAGCCTCGAATGCGCGCTCCCGCTGTACGTCAAGGCCCTGATCGACCCCGGCCACATCACCTGGATGCAGCTCATCAGCATGATGACCGCCAAGCCCGCCGACATCATCAAGATCGATAAGGGCACGCTACAGGAGGGGAAGATCGCGGACGTGACGATCATCGATCCGAATCACAAGTGGACGATCGACTGCGCCGAGTTCCAGAGCAAGAGCCGCAACTGCCCGTTCACCGGATGGGAAGTCGGCTGCCGTGCGGTGACGACGATTGTGGGAGGGGAAGTGAAGTGGAGGTTGGGATAGAGAAGCAACGGGCGAGAAGCCGGGGGTGAGGAGCGAGAAGCCAGGAGCCAGTAGAAGGAGAACAGCAATAAGTCAGTCGCCGGGCCGCATGACTAATGGATGGGGATCGGCATTCGCGGCGCGATCACGGGGCGCATTAACTTTTCTTCCGGCTTCTGGCTCCTCGCTCCCGGCATCTCGTCCCTGCTCCATTCCACCCCTCTGACCGATGCCCATGACCGACCTCGCCGCCTTGCGCACTCCCCACCCTCATTTCCCGCCCGCGGCAGCGGTTTTGTCCCCCGATTTGACCGATTTTGACCGATTTTGTCGGCTTTGCACAATAGAACGGTTTTCGGGCTTTCTATTGTGCAGACTGATCTTCTATTGTGCAGGGGGTCCGCGCCGATGGGCCGATGTTCACGGGACTCACAAGCGGT
>JAQGHP010000606.1 GCA_028288775.1 Phycisphaerales bacterium
TCGCCACGCTGCATCCGTCGCTGCTGGAGCGCACGCTCACGTTCAACTGCCACTCCAAGAGCTTCGCCATGACCGGCTGGCGCATCGGTTACATCGGCGGGCCCAAGGCGGCCATCGACGCCATCAACAAGCTGCAATCGCAGATGACCAGCCACATCACCAGCTTCGTGCAAATGCCCGCAGTGACCGCGCTGACGGACCCGCGCGGTGCGCAGAGCGTCGAGCAGATGCGACAGGAATTCGAGCAACGTGGCCGGCACATGTGGGAGCGGCTGAGCGCCTTGCCAAACGTGACCTGTGTTCGCCCGCAAGGCGCGTTCTACTGTTTCCCCAACGTCAGCGCCTACTTCGGCAAGTCCGCGGGCGGCGTCGTGATCACCGACGCGGTGAGCTTCGCCGCCGCCCTGCTCGAGCAGGCGCACGTGGCGGTCGTGCCCGGGAACGACAGCGGCTTCGACACGCATGTGCGCTTGAGCTTTGCCACAAGCATGCCGCAAATTGACAAGGGCCTGGATCGTATCGCAGAGTTCCTGAAGAAGCTGGGATGATCCGCCGGCCGGCCTGGACGTGCGAGAGCACATTTTTTCAGTCAATTCTGAAATTCAGCTATCGGCGCGTCTCTGCCGGGGGAATCTCTTATTACCGGCGTCGCAAGCCCCGAGCGCGCGGGCCGTGGTGCATACTGATCCGTCGCGGGGGAGCAGCATCGCGGGCGAGCGCCTGCGAGCCCATCTCTAGTCCTCCACCACGCTCGGCTTTTCACGCAGGTTGCCTCGAAGATCCCCGCCTTGAACTGCGAATTGTAATCTGCAAGAGTCGTAATCACATCGAACGCGGGGCGTTTAAGGGGCATTCTTCGATGTTGAAGGGTTCCCCGACAAACGCCCGCGGAAAGTGAGGAACTCATGCGAACCATCGGGGCACACACCATTGAGGAGTCCTACCCGGAGCTGGCCACCGCCGTGCGAATGCGATCGGACCGGATCGTGCAGAGCTGGGAAGGATTGGTCCGGCGGGACGCGCCTTCGCCTGCCGCCCGCCTGGAAATCTTGGAGCTTCGTGACCACGTGCCCGAGATCCTCGTCCAAATAGCCGAAAATTTCGAGACGATTTCGGCCAGGGAGCACCCGGAATCGCCGGGAGAAACGCCTTCCCTGGGCAGCGCGCGCTTTAAGCAAAAGTATCTGATGCGCGACCTGCTCGTGGAGGACCGGTTGCTGCGGCGGGCGGTGATCGAGAACGTCGGCAGCGCCTTGTGCCGCCCAATGCTCGTCGCCGAGAACGTCGCGCTCAACGGCGTAATGGACATGGTCGTCCAGCAGGAGGTGCTGGCCTTTTGTGATTGCGAGAAGGACGAAAACAAGAACGAGGCCGAGGCGGAATTGAAGTACGTCTCGTTCTTCGCGCACGAGATGAACAACAATCTCAACGCGATGGGCCTGCAACTGCGGATGCTGCACGACCGCCTCGCGTCATCCGCACAATACGCGCAGGACGTCGAGACGCTCGACGAGATGCAACAGATGATCATGGACACCGCCGCGGGGATGCGGCACCTTCAGGAGTACGAGCGCCTGCGCAACACCGGCGCCGCACCCGACGGCAAGCCGGTGAAGCTTCACGAGGTGGCCGAGGCGCAGGCGCGCATGTCGGCCGGGCAATGCAAGAGCAAGGGATTGCGTCTGGAAGTCGAGGTGAGCCCCGACGCGTGCGTCCACAGTGACCGCTCGCTGGTCGCCATCGTGCTGCGCAACCTCGTGGGCAACGCGATCAAATACTCCGCGGGCGGCACGGTACGGATCCACTCGGAATACCACTTGCCAGAGGGCCGGCCGGGCCGATGGGCGATTGCGGTCTCGGACGAAGGGCCGGGCATAGCCCCCGAGGAACAGGAACAAATCTTCCGCGCGTTCCACCGGGGTAGTTCTCACGGGCAATCGGGTCACGGGCTGGGACTCGCCATCGCGGCGCAAGCGGCAAAACTTCTCGGGGCGGAACTGTCGGTGGAATCAGAGATTGGCCGAGGGTCCACGTTCCGTTTAACTTTCTAGCGCGCCGCGCGACATTCGATTTTGGGCATTCGATTCTAATTTTTCCCCGCCGCGGTTCCTGCCAAATGCGGGGTGCGCCCGCGTTGCCCGGTCTCGAAGGCGAGAGGGAATTGGACGACAAAGGTCGCCCCGCGCCCGATGCCTTCGCTTTGTGCGTGAACCGTCCCGCCGTGGAGTTCGACGATGTGCCTGACGATCGAGAGGCCCAGTCCCAGCCCGCCATGCTTGCGGGTGAGTGAATTGTCGGCTTGTGAAAACTTCTTGAAAATATGGGGCATGTACTCCGGGGGGATGCCCTCGCCGGTGTCGGTGACCTGAAGCCGTGCGACCCCGTTCCCGCCCGCGAGCGTGACGCGCACGCTGCCGTCAGGCGGGGTGAACTTGATCGCATTGGACAGGAGGTTCGACACGACCTGTCGCACCAGGGAGGCGTCGCAATTCACCACCGCGTCGGCGACGTCCGTGGAGAGGGTGACGCCCTTGATCTGGGCGTGCGGCCGGAGCACATCGATGGTTGATTCGACGACCTGGGCGATGTTGGTCGGCCGCATGTCCGCGCGCATTTTGCCCTGAAGGATGCGCGTGGCGTCGAGAAGATCGTTGACCAGTTGCGACTGCTCTTCGGCGCAATGAATGATGGTGGCCAGGGCGGCCTGTTTCTGGACGCCGTGCAAGGCCTTGGAATCGAGCAGCTTGGCCCAGAGCAGCACGGCCCCCAGCGGCGTGCGCAGTTCGTGGGAAACGGTGGCAAGGAAATCATCCTTGGCGCGGTTGGCGGCCTCGGCGGATTCCTTGGCCCGCAATAGCGCGGCCTCGGAACGAAAACGCTCGATGGCGACGCCCGCCAGGTGCGCCGCCGACTCAATCAACTGCTCCTCGGATTCCTTGGGCCGGCGGCACTGGGACGGGTAAAGCGCGAACGAACCCAACACGCGCCCCGTGCTGGAAAAGATCGGGCGCGACCAGCAGGCCTTGAGCTCGCACTCGGTGGCGATGTGACGGAAATTCTCCCACAGCGGGTCGCTCTGGATGTCGTGTACCGTGACCGGCCGGCGCGAGTGCATCGCCGTCCCGCAGGAGGCCACTTTCGGGCCTATTTCCAGCCCGTCGAGCGCCCGACGGTAGGCGGGCGGCAGATGCGGGGCGGCGCCGTGGCGGATGTGCCTGCCGTCCTCGTCGAGCAGCACCACGGACCCCACCACACGGGCACATTGTCGCTCGATGGTTTCAACCAGCGCCGTCAGGACCTCCTCAAGCGGCCGTCCTGTCGCCAGCAATTCAAGCACGTGCGCCTGTCCGGCTCTTAGCGCCTCGTCCTGCTTGCGCCCTGTGATGTCTTCGAATACCGAATAAACCTGGACCGGGTGCGGCGTGCCCTCGCGGTAGAGAGGGACTGCCGACACGACGAGCCAGCAGTACCCGCCCGAATGACTGCCCGGCACGCCCATGACAACGTCGCGCACGACACAGCCATCCCGCAGCGCGACCATCGACGGTTGCTGCTCGTCCGGGAATGGGGAACCGTCTTCATGGACGGTAGTGCCGGCGGGGGCAATTGTCCGGCGGCCGCGGATTTCCGAAAAGTTGCCGAGGCCCAGTATCTTGAGTGCCGCGGGGTTGGCGGCAACGATGCGGCCGTGGCGGTTGCGGTAGACCACCCCCTGCACCATCGTCTCGAACATCGTCTTGCATCGTTCCTTCGAAAGCCGACCCAAGGTGCCGGGCTGTTGCGGCGGCCATTTGCCCCCGGCATTTGAGGTTCTGTTTCCCGGGACCAGACCATGTCCCGGCGTTGCGTTTGAACGGGTCCGGTGAACGAAGAACGGGCCGCACGGATTTAAATCGCCTTTCATGGTTCCTCCGCCATGGAGGTCTTTCATGAGCCAAGTCCATCGGGCCGGCGGAGCGAAGCGCACAAAGGTTGGACCGTTGCATTCATCGCAAACCGAAAATACGCGGTCCGCCCGATCCGGCTGAATGAATCCATTGCCTCGCTTTTCTATTCTTCCCCGCATCCGGCCCTGGTCCACTCTGAAATGTAAAAATGTGAATACCTTTTGGACGACGTGCGCCGGCGGCCTCTCATCCAGAGCCCGGCATCCAGAAAGGAAAATGGAGGAGTCGCGCGTGGTTGCGCTCGCAGGCCCGTGCGGTCACGGCTGGATGATCGCGCCAGGATACAGCCCCGCCAGCCTGGATTTCATACCCTTGGCGTCGGTGTAGGTTGTGAGCGGCCCCACGCGGACGATCTGCCGGCCCGCGTCCACGGCCCGGCTCGTGGGGAAGCCCTGCTGCCGCAGCGCGCCCGCGGCCTTCTCAGCGTTGGCCGCATCCGCGAAGACGCCGACCTGCACAAAAAACGCCCGCGCTCCCAAGTGGGCCGCGGCTTTGCCCGCCGCCTCGGTGTCGGGGAACTGCTGGCGAATGAGAGTGAAGCTCCTGTCGGCCTCGGCGAACCGCCCCATCCGCTGCTGGCACAGGCCGATTCGATAGAGGATTGGCGCCTTCACCGTGTCGGGCTCGGCGTTCTGGTAGGCGGTCTGCCATTCGCGCGACGCGGTCTCGTAGTCCTCTTCGTAGTACGCGATGTTGGCGATCTGCGAATGCAGGAGGGACTGAACCTTGGGCGTCGGCTTCAAAGCCAACCCGCGCGCGTAGGCGTCGCGGGCGGCGGTGAGATTGGCGCGCATCTGTGCGGGAGAAGGACTATAGCGCGCATCTTGCGCACGCTGTTCGTACACCCGCCCCTCCAGGTAGTACGCCTCGGCGGAGCCTACTCCCGACGGGTTCTTGGCAAGGTAAGCAGTGGCGTCGGCGTACGCCGTATCGTACTGCCCGCCCTCGAGGGCGGTGTATCCGTCGTTGAGCTGCTGGCGGGCGGCAACGTCAACGCAGCCGGGTGCGACGGCGCATGCAATTGCAATCAGAGCGCTGACTGCAAATCGTGTATGCCGTTGAGTTCCCTCAGAGAATCCTTCCGAGTTTCGCATCCGTGCCTCTTTGGATATGTTGTCTGGAGACAACTGATAAAGGAAAACCATCCATGCTTTTCGAACCGCTTTTCGCCCATGCACAAAGCCAGCCCGATGCGATCGCGATCATCGACGACAAGGGCAAATACACCTACAAGCAGCTATCTGCTGCGGTGGCGGGGCTGGGGCTGTATCTTTCCATGCAGACCGAGAAACCGCGCGTCGGCCTTCTGCTGCCCGCCGGGGCCGGCTTCGTCGCCAGTTTCTACGGGACGCTGCTGGCTGGCAAGACCGTGGTGCCGATTAACTTTCTCCTGGGCGACAAGGAAGTCGCCCACATCGTAAAAGACAGCGGCATCGACACGGTCGTCACCATCCCGCAACTGGCCGGGCGACTCAAGGATATGGGCCTCAACGTCATCGACCTGACCCAGCTTCCGCAGAAGCCGCCCTTCGAGATCACGCCCACCTTCCCGTCGCCGACCGCGGATGACGTGGCCGTGCTGCTCTACACCAGCGGCACCTCCGGGCTGCCCAAGGGCGTGCTGCTGACGTATGGCAATTTCCAGAGCGACGTGGACGCGGCCATTACGCACGCCCGCCTCAAGCATCAGCACGTATTCCTTGGCGTGATCCCGCTGTTCCACAGTTTCGGGATCACCGCCATGATGCTCGCCCCCATCCAACTGGGCGCGACGATCGTTTACATGGCGCGCTTCAGCCCCGTGGGCGCGCTGCACGCAATCCGCGAGCACCACGTCTCGCTCATGTTCGGCGTGCCCAGCATGTACGCCGCGATCGTCCGTTTGAAGGACGCGAAGCCCGAAGACTTCAAGTCGATCTACGCCATGATCAGCGGCGGCGAGCCTTTGCCGCAGTCGCTCCGCGAAGCGTTCAAGCAGCGTTATGGCGTCGCGCTCTACGAGGGGTACGGGCTGACCGAAACCAGCCCGGTAGTCACGCTCAACATCCCGGAAGACAACAAGCCCGGCTCCGTCGGCCGGCCGGTCCCAGGCGCGCACATCGCGATCGTGGACGACAACGGTGCCGCGCTCCCGCAGGGGCAGATCGGCGAGATCTGGCTCAAAGGCCCGATGATCATGAAAGGGTACAACAACCTGCCCAAGGAAACCGCCGAGGCGCTGACCCCGGACGGCTACTTTAAGACCGGCGACCTGGGGATGGTCGATCCCGAGGGCTACCTGCACATCACCGGGCGCAAGAAGGACATGATCATTGTGGCCGGGGAAAAGGCCTATCCGCGCGAGATCGAGGACACGCTGATGGCGCACCCCGCGGTCGCAGAGGCCGCGGTGGTTGGCAAGAAGGACCCGGGCCGCGGCGAAGTGATCGCGGCATTCGTCATCGCCCGCGAAGGGCAAACGGTAAAGCCCGACGAATTGCGCGATTTTTGCAGGCAGCATGGACTCGCGCAATGGAAGATTCCCCGCGATATCCAAATCGTGCCCGATTTCCCGCGGAATCCCACCGGCAAGGTGCTCAAGCGCGAACTGGTGGAAAAACTGGCGTCCTGAGCCCGGGCTGCCGTCGGCTGGACTTCGGAATGTTGTTGTTGTTCCGACGCGTCTAATTTGATACAAAGATGCCTTCACTCGAAGGCTAGGGCTTCAGAGGAGAGGCAATGCGTCATCCGAACATTCGGAAACCAGTCCTTGTGCGCACGCTTTTGGCGGGGGCGGCGTGCGTGACGCTCAGCGCCGTCATGGGGCAAACGCCTCTCCGCGCTTCGACACTCGACGACATTGGCATCACGAAGCTTCGCGCGCTCAATCCAAGCCTCACCGGGACCGGCGTCACAGTTGCCCAAGCTGAAGCGAACAGCGCGGGCGTCACCAACGGGTTTGAAGTCAATCCGGCTTCGGTTCCGATTGGCCAGCCGGCCACACTCTTTACCTATATCAGCAGCATCGGCACCACTTCCGTTTTTGCAGATGGCGTCGTCGGCACCGAATCGCTCCACGCGGACACCGTCGGCGGCAACTTTTACGGCACAAGCGGGGGCGTGGCGCCGGGGGTCACACACGTCTACAACTATCAGGCTGACAACTTCATTACTTTGCTCGAGAACAACAACAGCACCAACAGCAGCAGCAACGCGTTCAGCGGTTCGATAGTCAATCAGAGCTTCATGGGCGGACCACAACAGTCGCTCGATACCGCCTACGACAACTACAGCATCAGGCACGGAATCCTTTTTGTTTCGGCAATAGGAAACCCCATGAGCCCCAATCCGCCCACCCCCACTTCGCCGGGGACGAGCTACAACGGTATCGGCGTCGCGGCCTATGGGGGCGTGTCCAACGTTGGGCCCACTGCCGACAACGGCCGCTCCAAGCCCGACATCACCGCCCCAGGGGCTTTAACGAGTTGGTCCACGCCGCTCGTCAGCGGTGTCGCCGCGATCCTCGCCCAGGCCGGCTCGGGCTCGGTCGCCACCGACCCGCGCGTGATCAAAACATTGCTCATCAACGGCGCGGTCAAGCGCTCCTATCCTAATCTTAATCCTAATCTTAATCTTAATCGTCTGTTAC
>JAQGHP010000236.1 GCA_028288775.1 Phycisphaerales bacterium
CGACGTCGTGGCGCACGGGCTTGTTCAACAGCAGCGAGGCGAGGGCGGTGAACATCGCGACGCCGGCGCTGGGACCGTCCTTGGGGACCGCGCCGGCGGGGACGTGGATGTGGATGTCGCTCTCGGCGAGCAGCTTGGGGTCGATGCCCAGTTGCGTGGCGCGGGAACGGACGAGGGAAAACGCGGCGGTGGCGGATTCCTTCATGACGTCGCCGATCTGGCCCGTCAACGTGATGCTGCCTTTGCCGGGGAAGCGCGAGGCTTCGATGAACAGGATTTCTCCGCCGACGGGGGTGTAGGCCATGCCAGTGGCGACGCCGGGGACGCTGGTGCGCGAGGCGAGTTCGGGCTCAAATCGGCGCGGGCCCAGCACGCGGCTGACCAACTCGCGATCGACGGTTACCTTCTCGGTTCTTCCTCCCACCACGTCCGCGGCGATGGATCGGCAGACCGCGCCAATGTTCCGCTCCAGGTTGCGCACGCCGGCCTCGCGGGTGTAGCCTTCGATGATCCACCGCAACGCAGAGTCGTTGAACTTTGCTTCGCGGACGGTGAGGCCGTTGACTTCGAGTTGGCGGGGGACGAGGTAGCGCTTGGCGATGTCGAGCTTGTCGGCATCCGTGTAGCCGGGGATCTCGATGACTTCCATGCGGTCGCGCAGGGGGCCGGGGATGGTGTCCATCGTGTTGGCGGTGGCGATGAACAGCACGCGCGAAAGATCGAAGGGGACGTCGAGGTAGTGGTCGGTGAACGTGTGGTTTTGCGCGGGGTCGAGCACTTCGAGCAGGGCGGCGGAGGGGTCTCCTCGGAAGTCGGCGCCCAGCTTGTCGATCTCGTCGAGCATCATCACCGGGTTGTTGCTGCCGGCCTTGCGCAGCTCGGCGATGATGCGGCCGGGCATGGAGCCGATGTAGGTGCGGCGGTGGCCGCGGATGTCGGCCTCGTCGCGCACGCCGCCCAGGGCGACGCGGATGAACTTGCGGCCCATGGCCTCGGCGATGCTCTTTCCGAGGCTGGTTTTGCCGACACCAGGCGGGCCGACGAAACAGAGGATTGCGCCGGGGTTGCGGACGGAGCCGCTGGCGTCCTTGCTGCGCTTGAGCTTCAGCACGGCCAGGTACTCGATGATGCGGCGCTTGACCTTGTCGAGATCGAAGTGGTCGCGGTCAAGCGTTTGGCGGGCGTCGGCGAGTTCGATTTTGTCATCGGTCGTCAGCGACCAGGGGAGCTCGCTGAGGATTTGCAGGTAGGTGCGGATGACGCCGTACTCGGGAGAGGCGCTGGGAATGGATTCGAGGCGGCCCAGCTCGCGTTCGGCCTCCTTCATCACGTTTTCGGGGAGCTTGGCGGCGACGAGGCGCGTGCGGAGCTGCTCGACTTCGCCCCCTCCGCCGCCCGCTTCGGCCTCGCCCAGCTCCTTGCGGATGGCCTTGAGCTGCTCCTGGAGGTAATAGCGGCGCTGGCTCTTGTCGATGTTTTCCTTCACCTGCGACTGAATCTTGCTCTGCAATTCCAGCACGTCGAGCTGCGTGGCCAGGCGGGCGGCGATCATGCGCAGGCGCTTCTCGACGTCGAGCTCCTCGAGCATCTGCTGCTTCTCGGCGGTGTCGGCCTGGAGGTTGGCGGCCAGGAAGTCGGCCAGGGCCGAGGGGTTGGTGATGCTGTTGAGGACCTGGGCCGCTTCATCGGGCGTGTTGGGGGAAAGCTCGATCACGCGGTTGGCCTGCTGGCGCACGGAAGCCACCAGGGCGTCGAGTTCGGGGCCGGGGGTGTAATGGTCTTCGAGCACTTCGATGCGCCCGACGGCGAAAGGCTCGGTGCGCTCGATGGAGAGCAGGCGGAAACGGGCGAGGCCGTGGACGATGATGGATTGGTTGCCGTCCGGGAGCTTGAAGAGCTTGAGGATGACAGAGGCGACGCCGACGGTATTGAGGTCCGGGTAGCCGGGGTCTTCGACATCCGCGCTTTTCTGGGTGCAGACGCCGATGATTTTTTCGGCGGGCATAACCTCGTCGAGCAGGGCCTTGCTCTTCTGGCGGCCGACGTTGAGGGGCATGACCGTGCCGGGGAAGACGACGATATTGCGGATGGGGAGGATGGGCAGTTCGTTGGGCAGAACGGTGCGCTGCCCGTTGGTGCCGGTGCGGATGATCGTCCCCGTCGGAGTCCGTTCGATGATTTGGGATTCGGACATGAGGAAGTTGCCAGTTGTTAGTTGCCAGTTGTCAGTGAAGGCAGTTGCCAGTTGTCAGTTGTGAGTAAAGGAGAGCCGGCATTAGCAACTTTTTCTTCCTTCGCTGGCAACTGACAACTGGCAACTGGCAACAGACAACTCATTCCTACGTCTTCGGGATCTCCACCCACAGCATTCCGTTGCGGTAGGTTGCGGAGATCGAGTCGCAATTGATGTTCGAGGGGAGCTCGACTTCGCGGCTGAAGGAGCCGTGGTCGATTTCCATTAGATGTACGCGCACCTTTTTGCCTTCGTGTTCTTCGGAGCCTCCCTCTTCCTGCATGGGCACGGCGCGGGAGCCGCGTAGGCGCAGGCGGCCGTCGCGGACTTCGAGATCTATCTTTTCCTTGTCCACGCCCGCGAGGTCCACGCAGACGAGGTAGGAGTGAGCGGTCTCATAGAGATTGACGCTTGGGGTCCAGACGTCGCTGGGGGAGAACGTGTAGTACCCTTTCTGCATCTGGTCCATAAGCTTCCTCGCCTGGCGTGCAAGGTTCTGGAAGGGCGGATCGGCGGCTACGCTCGACGGCATGACGTTAACTCCCGGTTGGCGACTGTGGGATTATCATAGACGCGCGCGGGACGCCACTGGAAGAAAAAAACCCGGGCGGGCGGAAGTGTACGGCGACAGCATTGGGCCGCTTCGCTTCATCCGAGCCCTGCGGGCCTCAGGGAGTGTCGCGGAGATCTTTTTCAGGAACTTGGCGGTACTGGCCGCCGGTCGCGGAAGCGGCGATCTTAAGCAGGGGGTTGTCGTTGTTGCCGATGGCGAAGGTGTAGAATTTTGTTTTCCCGGCGGCGGACTCCTGCGCGTTGGCAAGGGCGCGCTCGTCGTCGTCGTCGAGGCGGTCTTTGCCGGTCGCGATGACGATCGCCCCGGGCTGGCGGGCCATGGCTTTGTCGAGCGCGCCGCGAAGATGGCTGTTGCCGGCCCCGACGAGGTCCTCGAAGGCGCGTTTGCACTTTTCGATTTCCTCGGGGGTGGCGTTGGCGGTGGTGTCGGCGGGGTAGGCGACGTCGTCGCCGCCGTTGTTCCAGAAGACGACCTGGAATTTGCGGTCGGGGCCGAGGGATTCGAGCGAGCGGTAGACGGCGGCTTTGAGCGGGTCGAAGAGGTTGGCGGTGGCGTTGCCGCGGTCGATGACATAGACGACGGTAGGGACGGTAATCGAGACACCGCAGAGCCCGGGTCCCGCGGCGACGGTTGTGCCCGAGCCGCCGCCGCCGGTGGAATTCGTTGAATTGGAATTTCCGCGGAAGGCGAGGAAGACGCAGACGCCAATGAGCACGACGAGAATCGCGCCGCCGATGACCAGAAGCGGGACCAGCGGCACCGACTTGCGTTCGCGCTG
>JAQGHP010000653.1 GCA_028288775.1 Phycisphaerales bacterium
GGAGCCGTTGGGGACGGTGAGGGCGACGCGTTCGTCGAGCCCTCCGGCCAGCAGCGCGGCCTTGCCGCCGCGGGAGTGGCCGGTGGCGATGATCCTGGCCTTGTCGATGAAGTCCTGCGTCACCAAATAATCGACCACGCGGCCGAAGCCCCACGCCCATGCGCTCAGCGCGCCCCAGTCGTATTGATCACCATACGCGGCGTAGACGCCTTTGTCGCGCGTGTTGTCATCGGGCGCGATTTCAGTGCGGTCGAACTGGGCGAAGACGTAGCCGCGTTTGACCATCTCGGCCAGACTTTCCTTCGGGATCTTGTCCCACTTGGGAACCATGTCGCCTTTGACGATCACCGGGAACGGCCCCTTGCCCGAGGGGATGGTCAGCTCCAGGTGCGTGGAAACCTTGTGGTCCGGACCCATCGTCAGCAGCACCTGCTTCACGGTCGCGTGGAGGGTTTCATCTTCCTTGCTCGACAATTCCCTGGCCGTCACATTGCCCGGCGGCGGCGCGGGATGTCCGTATTCGTAGGCGAGCACCAATTCCTTGATCTCCGCACGGCGCTTTTCCCAATCGGCTTTAGACTTCACGCGCGAGCCGTCGTTGAACTTGAACGGGTCAGGAAGCTCGGGGATCGGCGGCAACTGGTCGACGCCGGGCGGCAGAGCGGATGCGGGGGCGGCGTGTGCCATGGTCGTGACGAGCGCCAAAGCGACTCCTTTGAGCAGCATAGGCCGCAGGTTCCCAAGACTTGCGATGGTCATAATTGGCGATGGTAAATCGCCGACACCGGAAAGCAAAGACGTTTGTTTCTCGGTGCAAATGGCTCGACGCACCAGGCATGGGCGGGACACCCATGTCACGATGGAGGTTTTTCAAACCCTTCCTTAGCCGGGATTTCATGCGATTTAATGCGGGCCGCGATTGACTCTATCGAAGGATTGTGTAAGAGATGTGACTGTCAAATCGTGAACACCGACACTGGAGACGTCATGGATGATGTACTCGCCTGCCGCCGGCCAGGGACCGAACCCCCACCCTTACCCTCCCCCGGAGTACCGGAGGAGGGGAAAAACACGTCGCCTGAAGTGTCACGCGTCCCGATCCGCGTCATCGCAATTGCCTGCATTGTCATTGGGTGCACACTCGCGCAGTGGGCGCGGGCGGATTCGATTGCCGTGCATTTCGGCGGGGCCAACGGCGGGGCCGGTGGCGATTCATTGGTGGCCGACGGCGACACCGCGGGTTTCATAGCTCAGCAACATTGGAACAATACCCCCGTAGATGTCTCGTCTTCGGACCCCACCATTGCAGCCGCGGCGGCAGCAGCAGCCGGCTCCGGCTCCCTCTCCTCTCTGCTCGACAGCCAGGGAAACCCTACCGGCGTTAGTCTCAGTTACTCTTCCGGCGGCGTCGCATTCGCCACGGGCGATCCGACGAACAACGCCGATGATCGGCTCATGCACAGCTACCTCGACGCCGAGGCGGGGAATCTAATAGTCACCCTCGCTAACATTCCCTACGCCACTTACGATCTTTATGCTTACGTCGGGTGGAACGTCCAAAACCTCCCGCAGTCGGGGTATGCTTTCACCGACGTTTCACTCGACACCGCTGACTTCACGACGCTCGGCCAGCCGTTCTCCACCACTGGGTATGTATTGGCCCCGGTACCGGGGAACTTCACCTATCCCCAGGGCAACGTCCTACACTTCTCGGGGCTCAGCGGGCCGACATTGGATTACTTCCAGAACGGGGCGGGGCTTAATGGCATTCAAATCGTCGACACTTCGCTGGTCGCCGCCCCCCTTCCCTCCCCGGCGTTGATGGGGATTGGGCTGCTGGTGGGATTGGCTCTCATCCATTTCCGCGCCTACTCGTTATCGACCGAGAAAAGCCGGTTCTGGGCTAGGTAGGAGATGTTGCTGCCTGCCGGGCCTTGCTGCGCGATGACACTTCCCAGCACAAAATCAATTTGATAATGCCCCGCCGGGGGGGTCTTGATCGTCAGGCTGGCGCTCAGGTTACTCGCCCCGGCGGTGAAGGTCTGCGTCACCGACTGATAGACCTGCTGGCCCGTGCCGGAGGTCGTGTAGGTGACGAATGAAAGCGTCACCGAGTTGCCCTTGAGCACGGTGAAGTTGACGGTGATCGTGTCGCCGTTTTTCGTGTGGCCGCGCAGGTCGGTGAAGGTGCTCTTGGTTCCGGTGGCGCTGGTGTCGTTGTAGCTGATGTTCGTCACCGCGGATTTATTGGTGGGGACTTTGAAGTTGTCGAAGTCGTCGGTGGTGATGGTCGTGCCGGCGACGACGGCGCTGGTGTAGTAGGCGCTTTGGGACGGCGCGGTGCGCACGTAGCCGGAGGGCGCGAGTTCCTGCACGTAATAGGTGCCGGGCGCGAGGTTGACGAAGGTGTAGAGGCCGCTGGGGTCGCTGGTGGTTGTGGCGATGGGCGCGCCGTCCCCGCTGTCGAGCACGGAGTTGTGGTCGGACTCGAGGTAGAGCCTTACGACGACGCCGGCCAGCGGCGTGTCGTCGGGGGTGAGCCCGTCGCCGACGATGTCGTTGAAGACGTGGCCGCCGAGGGTGGCCGTAGCGCGAGTGACGGCCACAGTCCGGCTGAATTCGGAGGTATTCCCGCTGGAATCCGTCGCGGTGGCCGAGATGTATCCTTGCCCGCTGGCGGGGGCGGCGAAGGTGGCGGTGAAGGTGCCATCGGGTTTCACGATGGCCGACCCGAGCCAGTTCTGCCCCTGGCCGTAGCCGGAGGGGTCGGGGGCGGCGCTGGAGTAGAAGTCGATCGTGAACGGCCCGCCGGGGGTCAGGTCGAGGGTGCCGGTGATGGTGATTTGTCCGGAGGAGGTCACCGCCGCGAGGTTGTCCGGGAAATTCTGGTAGAGGTTTGGCCCGCCGGCGTGGCCGCTTGGGCCGACGTCGGTGGTGACGCCGTCGCCGCCCAGATCGATGGCCAGACGCGCGTTCAAGTACGAGGAGTTCTGGCGGATGGTGTTGCTGACGCCCGAGATGACGGAGACGCCAGCGCCGCCGTTGTAGCTGATCGTGTTGGACAGCACGGAGTTGCTATTGCCGGTAATGTACACGCCGTTGCCCACGTTGAGCAGGGCGCTGGTGCCGGTGGAATCAGCGCCGATCAGGTTGCCGGTGACGGTGTTGAAATCGGAAGCGAGTGAGACGCCGAATCCCATGTTGCCGG
>JAQGHP010000660.1 GCA_028288775.1 Phycisphaerales bacterium
GCAGGCTGGCCGCGGCAAGCACTTCATCGAGCAGCACGCCCAGCACGAACCGCTGGAACGTCATGCGGTAATCGTTGCGCCCATTGGCCACCTCCGACACCTGCCCGATGAGCTGATACCGCGCGTCCAGCGCCTGCAAGTCCGTCTCGAGCGCCCGGAGGCGGCCCAACTGCGCGTCATGCTGCTTGAGGCGGATCGCCAGCGATTCTTCCTCGCGCACGTTCTGCTCGACGCTGGCTTCTGCCGCGTCCGCGGCGGCCTTGATCGCAACCACGTCCGGCGGCGCAATGCCCGCCGCGGCGGTCTCGGTGCTTGCGGCCCGCTCCTTCGCCGCTTGCAGCGCCACGCGGAAGTCGCGGATCTCCCGGTCGAGCGCGTCGATTTGGGCATCCGTCAGCTTGGCGGCTTTGAACGCCTCGTAATCGCCGAAACCCGCATCGAGAACGCGGCGCACAAAATCGATCCGCATCGCCTCGGCGTCTGTTGTCACGACATCGGCGGAAGCCGCCGCCGCGGCGAGCGCCGCCTGCGCCCCGGTGTGCCCGAGCCTGGCCTGCTCGGCGGCCTTGCGCGCCGTTTCCAACCCGTCGAAGAGCGACTTGAACGTGCGAGCCGCGATCTGCTTCTCGCGCTCCAGCGCATCGGGCGCGCGGAGCGCCTCTGGCACGCCCGCCTCGCGCTCGGCGACCACCGCATCCGCGGCCTTCGACTCGGCCGTGGCCATGGCGACGGCACCGTCCAAAGCGCCAAGCCGCTGCGCCGCCGTCTGCTCCTGCTGCTGCAACTGGGCGAGTTGCGTGGATTTTTTCGCCGCGTCGATGCCCGCGGCCTCGGCGGTCTGCACCTTTTGCGTCGCCTGGTCGAAGTCGTAGCGCACCGACTCCACGCTCGCCGCGGCCCGCTCGCCCAGGCCGGCCTCGGCCATGGCCGCGGAGGCGCGCACTGCCGCAACGGCGCTTTGCGCGGACCCGTGCTCCTCCTGCAAGTCCGAAACCGACGCGGCAAGCGTTTCGAGATGCTTTCGCTGTTCGTCCAGCGCCTCCTGCCGCGGGATCTCGTCATGGGCGACGGCAGGGTTGGGATGGTGCTCCGACCCGCAGACCGGGCAGGGCGTACCCTCGGTGAGATCGCGCGCGAGCACCGCCGCCTGCCCGATGCGCCAGGCCACGCCCATCGCGTCGAAGGCCTTCGTCTCCGCGGCCAGAAGTTTCCGCTCGACGGCGAGCTTTCGCGCCACGCCTTGTGACCGCGCTTCCGCCTCGGCCAATTCCCGGCCGAGCGTGTCGAGCCGCGTTCGCTGCGTGAGCAGTTCGTGCGCCTTGTCGGCGGCGAGCGCGAACGCCTTGGCCTGCGCCGCCGCCAGTTCCAATTGCTTGAGACTTTCCGCGGCCGAAGCCGCCGTCGCCCGGACGCGCTCCAGCGCCGCGCGGGCGGCGGTTTGCTCTTTCGTGCGCGCCGCCAGCGTATCCGCCGCGGCCTTCGCCATGGAGCGGGCGGCGTCCAGTTCGCGCACCTTCCCCGCCAGCGAGTCCAGTTCCACCACCCGCGCCCGCGCCTGCTCGCGCTGGGGGCCGAGCGTTTCCTCGGTCTCCAGCTTCTTCTCGGTGGTAGCCAGCGCGGCCGTTGCCGATTTCAGAAGCTCGGCGGCCTGCTCGCGTTTTTTCGCCAGCGCCGCGCCTTCCGCCCGGCGGCGCTGCACCTGCGTTTCCGCCTCCACCAGCGCCATCGCCTTGCAAGCGCGCTGGTGCGCGGTTTCCTTCATCGCGAACTCTTCGCGCCGCGCCTCCCATCTCTTCAGGTCTTTGGCCGCGGCGTCGCGGTCGGCGATCTTCTGTTCGTCGCGCTTCGCCGCGGCGAGCTTTTCCTGCGCCGCCTTGCGCGCCGTCCGCAGTCCGCCCGCCTGCTCGCGCGTCGCGCCGAGTGCGGCGTGCGCCGCCTCGCGCGCTGCGGCAAGGTCCTCCGCGTGGTCCTTCCCCGCCGACAGGAGGATTTCCGCCCGCCCCCGCCGGGCCGACTCGATCCCCTCCCGCACGCCCGCCGCCGATTCCTTCAGCGCCTGCTCGATCCGCGCGTACGCCTCCACCTGGAACAGCGCCTCGAGGATCGCCTGCCGGTCGGCGGAGTTGGCCACGAGCAATTTCTGGAACTGCCCCTGCGGCAGCAGCACCACCTGCCGGAACTGGTCCGCCTGAAACCCCATCAGCCGCTCGACGTACTCGTTGACCTTCGCCCACCCATCCGCGACGACCTGCAGGCCGTCGGACTTCACCGGCATCGCCGATGCCACAAGAAGCCCAATCGCGCCGGTACCGGCGTCCGCGCTCGCACCGGTCGCGGTTGCACCGGACGGCTCGGCCGCTGCGATGGGAATGTTCGGCGGAGCCGAACGTACGAGGCTTTCCGTCGGGCTGGCGTCCGTGGCGGTCGCGCGTTTCCACAGCGTGGCCTTGGGCGGTTGGCGGACTGTGCCTTCGCCGCGTTTGCGGGGGCGGTCGTATTCGGGGGAGCGGTGCGCGCGGTAATCGTCGTCGCCGAGGCGGAAGTCGAAGATGACTTCAGTGGAAGCCGCGGGGTCCGCGTGGTCCGACCGAAGCTGCCGCCCTTGCCGTCCCGGCCCGGTGCTTTCGCCGTAGAGCGCGAAGCAGATCGCATCCAGAATGCTCGTCTTCCCCGCGCCCGTCGGGCCGTGGATGAGGAAGAAGGAACGGCCTCTCAGCTCGGAGAAATCGAAGATTTGTTCCGCGGCGTAGGGGCCAAACGCCCGGACGGTTAGACGAAGAGGCTTCATGGGCGCTCCCCGGCCCGGGACGCGCAAAGGGGAGGGAGAATGCAAAAGGCAAAAGGCGAATTGCAAATTGTAAAATGAAGAGCGCCCCCCGGTCCGCGACAGTTCCGGCGGTCTGCATTCAAATCCCTCCCCCGGTAGTCCGGGGGAGGGTTAGGGAGGGGGTTCGGTGAGGAGAGTTCAAGCGTTGAAGGGTGAAATGGTTCAAGGGCCTGACTCTTGAACCCTTCAACCCTTGAACCTTTGAACCTTCCCGCCCCCACCCCTGCCCTCCCCCGGAGTACCGGAGGAGGGAGAAAGGACGCCGCCGAAACGGTCACGCACCCAGCGCGCCCGGCCGCCCGTCTTTCATTTTGACTTTTGCATTTTGCACTTGGCATTTTGCATTCTCCCCTGTTCAAGAGGCTCTCTCCTTTGCCCGCATTTCCTCCACCACTCCCGCGAACGCCAGTTCCTGCGGCCCCGCCAAATCCTGCGCCGTCACGTGCCGGAAAAACGCGCGGAACAACTCCAAGTCCGTCGCCCGGCGGTGGTCCAATCGGGCGGCGGCGACGTCGTCCAGCTTCCGCTCGATCCGCTTGAGCTCCGAAACGTTCGGATACACCTCGCGCAAGCGGCCCACCGCGTCGAGCACGGGGCCGTCGTCGAGCAGGGTGACCTCGAGGTAATCGTCATGGCCGTTGCCCTCGGCGGGCGGTATGAGCAGTTCGGCCAGCAGGCCGGATATCCGCCGTACTTCGCGCCGGGGGGAGAAGGCAATGGCTTCACAACGGCACGCGCCGCCGGCGTCCATTTCCACGACCGTGACTGACTTGGTCTGGTCCGCTTCGTCGAACGAATATTTCAGCAGTGACCCCGCGTAGCGCACCGCGCCGACGCCGTCGGCGGAGATAATTTGCGGGCGGTGGAGATGCCCGAGGGCGACGTAGTCGAAGCCGGCGAAGCACCCGGCGTCCACCGTGCCCGCGCCGCCGACGCTCAGGGGGCGCTCGCTTTCGCAGCCGCTTGCCCCGGCGACGAACGCGTGGGCCACGAGGATGCTGCGGACGCCAGCGGGGTGGGCGTCGCGGATTCCCTTTACCGCCGCACGCATCGCGCTGTCGTGGTCCACTACCGCATCGCTCGCCAGCGTGCAGCGGACGGTCGAAGGCTCCGCGTACGGCAGCGCGTACACGTGGACGGGGCCATGATCGTCGTGAAATATGATCGGCTCGCACCGGCCGACGAACTGCCCGCTGACGTACAGCCGCCGGCCCGCCAGCAACCGTGCGCCAAAGTGCAGACGACCGGGCGAATCGTGGTTGCCGGCGATCATCACCACCGGCACCTCGAGGTCGAGCACGAGGCGCGAGAGCACGTCGTCCAAAAGCCCCACCGCTTCCGGCGGCGGCACGGCGCGGTCGTACACGTCCCCCGCCACGAGCAGCGCGTCGGGTTTGGTGTCACGGCACAGGTCCACAAGCTGTTCCAGCACGTGCGCCTGATCGTCGGTCAGGTGCCCGCCATGAAACAGCCGGCCCAGGTGCCAGTCCGCCGTGTGAATGAACCGCAAGAAAGTCCTTTCCGAAGTTGCTGGCGGGATTGTATCGCGAAGAGTTCGGTTTCCGTAGGGGGAGGAGGAAGGGTTCGAGGGTTTAAGGGGCGAAGCGGCGGAGACCAGGGTGCGAATTCCAATTTTCATTTTGCAATTTGCACTTTGCAATTTGCAATCCGGACCCCCAACGGCCCCGTCGATTGCAAAGTGAAAAGTGAAAAGTGCAAAGTGAAAATTGGAGGACTGAACCGACCGTCCTCTCCCCTCTGAACCCCGAACCCTGAACCCCGAACCCTCCGCTATCCTCCTCCACCTCCCCCGACTACACTATTCCCATGAAGCCCCAGACCCTGATCCTTCGCACCGCCGGAACCAATTGTGACGCGGAGACGGCGTACGCTTTTGAGCTCGCCGGGGCCGGGTGTGAGAAGGTGCATATCAATCGGATCTTGCAGGAGCCTTCCCTGCTCGATCGGTTCCAGCTGCTCGCCTTCCCCGGCGGATTCAGCTACGGCGACGACATCGCGGCGGGGCGCATCCTCGCCAATCAGATCGCCCATCATCTGCGGGATGACCTTCGCCGATTTGTGGAAGCGGGAAAGCCGGTGATCGGAATTTGCAACGGGTTTCAGGTGCTCGTGAAAACGGACCTGCTGCCCGGCCCGCTCGTGGGGCGGTCGGGGCAGACCTGCACGCTTACCCATAACGACTGCGGCCGGTTCGTCGATCGCTGGATCCACCTCGCCCCACGCAGCGAAAAATGCATTTGGACCCGCGGCATCGCGCCGCTCGAATTGCCCATCGCCCACGGCGAAGGAAAATTCATTCCGCCGGATGAAGCGTATCGCAAGGCGCTTTGGGACAATGATCAGATCGCCCTCACCTACGCCCGGCCTGATGGTTCGCCCGCCGACGGCCAGGCGCCGTTCAACCCCAATGGCAGCATCGATGACATCGCCGGCGTGTGCGATGCCAGCGGTTTGGTCTTCGGGCTTATGCCGCACCCCGAACGCTATGTCGATGCCACGCAGCACCCTTCGTGGACCAGCACCCGCCCGCTGCCGGCCCATGGCCGCGGGCTTCAAGTCTTCCAAAATGCGATTGCCCATGTCCGCGACGCGGTCGGGGCCGGCGTATAAAGATTGGATTTAGATTCTGTTTTCATCCGACAAAGAAGTTCCCTCGGACCGGCGGAATTTGCGCCCCCTTGCGGATGAGCCCGGTTGGGCGTAAGAAGATACCCCGGCAGGCGGAATAGAAGAACGGTTGGCGGCCGTTCTGATGGAAAACGAGCGTTCACGACAGCAGTTCCGATTTTCCTGATCACAGTGCAAGTAATTTGCCCTGTGTGAGTTACAGGAAATTCGGCGTGGCATTGCCCGCATTCCCAATTTGCCTATTCCGCATTAACGGCTGAGTCCATTAGATTAACAGAAGAGTTTGGCAGACTACTGCCACAGTATCGAAAATTGATGGGCCGGACGGTCTGGCCCAGAGATTCGCGGACGGTGGAATCTCGGATTTCCGTCAGTTCGCGCGGGCCACGAACCGCAACGGCCCGGGGCGCAAGCCCAGCCCGTGGGGAAAGGGTGTTCCCGCGGGTCAGTCATCTGCTTCTAGAAGGAGGCTAATCTATGTTGCGGAAAGGAATCGTCATCGCGGCACTGTGCCTGCTGCCGGCTGTCGCTCACGCGCAGACGGCCCGCGGACCGTTCGAACTGACCCTCGGTGGGTCGGGCGCAAACGGACCGAACTTCAACGGATTCACGGCAGCCATTGATGGTAGCATCGGCTACTACTTTAATGACAACCTGGAATTCAGCGCCCGCCAGTCCGCCGCCTACAGCGACGTCGCCGGCCGCTCGTGGGACGCGTCCACCCGCCTCGCCCTCGACTTCCACATCCCGCTGGGCGACCAGGGCCAGTTCGTTCCCTACATCGGCGGCAACATTGGGTACGTGTACGGCGACGCTGTCCACGACACCTTCGAAGCCGCCCCCGAGGCCGGTCTGAAGTACTACGTCAACGCCTCGACGTTCGTCTTCGTGTCGATCGAATACCAGTTCTTCTTCGACAAGCACTCGACGACCAGCGCCTTCTCCGACGGCCAGTTCATCTACGGCCTGGGAATCGGCTTCCGGTTCTAAGTAGTAGTGTGAAAATCGGGAAACCAACCGAACGCATCGCCAAGGGGCGGCCGACTGGCCGCCCCTTGGTGTTTGAAGAGGTCAAAGAGTTGAAGGGTTCGGAGCGGTCGCGGTGGTCCTTCCCTCCTTAACCCTGCCCTCTGAACCCCGAACCCTCTCCCCCTACTTCCCGCTCATCTTCGCAAACTCTTCCACCTTCCCGTAGTCATTCTGCCATGTCGTGTACATGTACCCGACAACGCCTTTCACCTTCTTCGCCGACGCCATCCAATTCGTGAAATCCGACATCGGCCCGTCGTAGTAGCCGGCGATTACCTGCGGATTGCCGCGGTCGGCGAAGAACTTGAGCGACTCATCCCGCTTGCCGTAGTTCCAGTTCAGGATCAAAACGTCCTTCTCCAACCCATCCCACGAATCCGTCCACGGGCCGTTGACCAGGTAGTAGGGCCCCTTCACCGCGTTGTGGAATGGGTCGAACATGTCGCTCCACACTGCGGCCTGCTGCGGGCGGAGAAGCTTGGTGCATTCCTTGAGGTTTTCCGCGAGCATTTTCCCCGGCGTCTCGTGCCGCTTCTGGCACGACTCGTCCCAATTGCAGCAGCGGAACTCATCGTGCGACATCATGTACATCGGCGCGCCCCACAGTTCCTTCATGCGCTTCGCCTGGTCGGCCAGCATCTCCATCGTCTTGGGCTCGGAGATGCACGCGGCGACCTGCCCATCGTAGACGATCGCGGGGTGATACCAGGAGACGCGCAGCCGCGTGCCGTCCGGCAGCTTCGTGTGAATCGCCGGCGGCTGGTGCCACGCCTGGAACTCACCTTTCCACGGCGAATTGCCCATGTTCGGATCGACCAGCTTTTCGTAATCGGTCCCCTCGACGTACGCCTTGCCGCCGCCGTCCGCCTTCACCACGCACGGCGCGCCGTCCCGGCGAATGAGGTTCACCAGCCCCGTCTCCTCGATCGTCCAGTCCTTCCACTGCAAACTTCCGTGTATTTCGTTCCATATGCCAAAGTAGACGTTCACTTCACTGTGATCGAGCGAGTTGAAGACCACGTCGTGCCGCGTCCAGTCCTGCGTCGGCTTCACGCCCAGGTTCTGCCACTGCATGCTGGCGTCCCCCTCGGCCATCGCCTTGATCTCCGGCTGTGCCTTGAAGTCCTTCGTCTTGATCTTCACGGAAATGTGATAGCACCGGAATGGCGACACCTTGAGTTGGTACACGAACCGGGCAACCGCTTTGCCCTCGTGTACGGTCGCCATCCCGTTTTCGATGCTGACGCTGTCGTCCTTAAACGACACCTTTCCGAACGACACGGGCGGGTCGGCGACGACGTTCGCCTCGCCGCCTTTCACGACGAACAGCGAATCCTTGACGGGAATTCCCTCGACGAGATTCGGGTCGCGGGTGAGCAGGTCGTTCGAATAGCCGATGGGGAACACCGCCGGCACGATTTGCATCTTGAGTTCCGCCGCGAGACGTTTCACGCGATCGCAGTTCTTGAAATACTCCTTGGACATTTCATCGAGGCGTGTGAACTTGGAATCCGCCAGCAGCACGTGCGAATACCCGACTGCCGCGGCACGCCTCATGATGGTTTCGAGCCGGTCGATATTTTCGCCGACGGCCAAATTCGTCGGGTAATAGAGCCAGAGCTGCGGTTTTTCCTCCGCACGTGTGGGACGCGACACAAAGCCCACCGACAGGAGAACGAAAAGTAGCGCGCGGAAGGTACGCATGCGGACACCTCAAAAAAGCCCGTGAAAGAAAGTGGAGACAAGCCTCGCAGGTTCATACCGCCGCGTAGCCCGGATGTGGAATTAATCAACTATCGCTCCAAGTGCATTTCCGGGGGATGTCTACTCCCTTCAGCAAGTCACGCAACTCTACGTTCCGCCCCTCACCCTATCCCTCTCCCCCGAGTACGAGGGAGAGGGGACCGGAAAAAACCACACCGTTGCAAATCATGGCGCGTTCTTTGACACGTCCCACCGCGCCTCGCACAATCCTTGCCATGCGCTTTTTCACATCGCTCACGCTCCGCGCGTTTATCGCAATCGCACTCGTCGCCTGCGGGGCGCGGAATTCGCGCGCCGACGAGTACCAATATGGCGCCGATTCCGAGATTCACGACGTCCCCCACGGCGTCGTCACCAAGCACGAAATCGTCAGCGGCAAAGCCTACCCCGGCGTGCATCACAACTACTGGCTCTACGTCCCCGCGCAATATGACGGCAAGACTCCCGCGGCGGTCATGGTCTTCCAGGACGGCGGAGGTTTCCAAAACCCCCAAGGTGCGTTCCGCGTGCCCGTTGTCTTCGATAACCTCATCGCCAAAAAACAAATGCCCGTGACGATCGCCATCATGATCGACCCGGGCAATCTCCCCGCGCTCGACGGCGTCAAATCGCAATCCCGCGGCGAGCGCAGCTATCAATACGACACGCCCACCGATCGCTACGCCCGCTTCCTCATCGAAGAAGTGCTGCCGAAGGTGGGACAGGAATACAAGCTCACGGACGACCCCAATCTCCGCGCCATCTGCGGGACCAGCTCGGGTGGCATCTGCGCGTTCACGGTCTGCTGGGAACGGCCGGACGCCTTCCGCCGTGTGCTCAGTTCCATCGGTTCCTTCACCAACCTCCGCGGCGGCAATCAATACCCTGACCTCATCCGCAAGACCGAGCCCAAGCCTATCCGCGTCTTCCTCCAGGACGGCGAGCAAGACCTCAACAACTTCGCCGGGAGCTGGTGGATCGCCAATCAGGACATGGCCGCGGCTCTTGAGTTCGCCGGGTATGACGTGCGCTTCGACAAGGGCACCACTTCCCACGATTCCAAGCAGTCCGGCCCGCTCTTCCCCGAGGCGCTCAAATGGTTATGGCGCGATTATGGCAAACCCATCGAAAAGCCCGCGAGCGCAAAGCAGTTGATCAATAACATCCTTATTCCCGGGGAAGAGTGGCAAATCGCCGCCGAGGGGTACAAGTTCACCGAAGGCCCCGCCGCGGACGCCGACGGGAATCTCTATTTCACCGACATCCCGAACGACAAGATCTTCCGCATCGATTCCAACGGAATAGCCGCCCAGTTTGCACAAAAGACGAACGGCGCGAACGGCCTGAAGATCGGCCCGGACGGCCGGCTCTATGCCTGCCAGGGAAAATCCGGCCGCGTGGTCGCGTATGACACGAAGACGGCCAGGGAGGAAGTGATCGCCGAGGGGATCCATGATTGCAACGACCTGGCGATTACGCGCGACGGCGCAATCTACGTCACCGCGCCGCTGAAAGGGCCGGCCGGCCCGGGCCAGGTCTGGTACATCTCGCCGAAGCACGAAGCGAAGATCGTGGACGAAACCATCACCTTTCCCAACGGAATCGGCTTCACACCCGACCAAACCCAACTCGTCGTCGATGACACCCGCGGCGTAAACCTCTACCTCTTCCAAATCGCCCCCGACGGCTCCCTCAAGCACAAGGAGCCCTACTACACCGCCCAAATCCCCGCCATGCAAAAAGACAGCGGCGCGGATGGTTTGGCCATGGACACGGAGGGCCGCCTCTACGTCACCTCCCATTAAGGCTTACAGGTCTTCGACCAGGGCGGCCGAGTCGTGGCGATCATCAGCAAGCCGCAGGAAGCAAAAGTCCGCAACGCCTGGCTGAGCAACGTAACCTTCGCCGGCGCCGGCCCAAATACCCTCTACATCACCTGCGGCGACAAGGTGTACAAGCGGAAGACGAAGGCAAGAGGCGTCCTCGGCTTCCAACAAAGGAGCCAGAAGCCAGAAGTCAGGAGCCAGTAGAAAAGCGCACGGAGGGCAGGCCAATTCTCGTTGCCGGCTCCTGGCTTCTGGCTTCTGGCTCCTCTCCGTATTGCGTGCCTTTCAGCGCCGCACGCGCGAATACACCGCCATGAGCTCGTCGAGATGGTGCTCGTACGCCAGCCGCGGGCGAAGGGCCAGGCACTGGGCCGACATGATTCGGCGAGCCTCGCCGTCGAGCAACTTCCGCATCGCCTCGGCCAGCGCCGCCACGTCCGCCGGGTCGGGCAGGACGAAGCCGTGACGCCCGTTCGTCATGATCTCACACGCGCCGTTGAACGCCGTGCTCACCACCGGCACGCCCATCGCCAGTGCTTCGAGCACCACCAGGCTGCACGGGTCGTGGCGCGTGGGCAACACGAAAAAATCGGCCGCCTTGTAGAAGGCGTACGGATCGTCCGTCTTCCCGGCAAAGATCACCCGGTCAGGCGCGCCCGCGCGCTGCGCCATCCGCTTATAAGGCGCGGGGTCCTGCTTGCCGACGACCAGCAGCACCAGCCGCTCGTCCTTCACGTACCCCACCGCCGCGATCGCCTCCGCGAGTCCCTTGCGGTGAAAATCCTGCGCGATCATCACCGCGACGACCTTGGCGGGCGCGATGTTGAACCGCCGTCGCACTTCCTCCCTCGCCCCCGGCCGGACGGCGGGGTCGAAACGGTGCAGATCGGTTGCATTAAATAGGGTCGCAAGACGCGACGGGTCGAGCGTGTAATGGGCCGCGACGTCGCGCTTCACATATTCCGACAGGCACAGCACCACCGGCGGCCGCCCGCCGCGGAGCAGCGCCCGCTCCACCGCGGCGAACCGTTGCCGCCGGCGGTTCATCCGGTTGGAGACCTGCGCAATCATGCGCATCACCGGCCCCTCCTCCTTCAGATGCGCGCTGCGCACCGCCTCCGCGGCGATCCCCGCATGCGGGTGATACACGTCGCAGCTCCGCACCGGCAGCATCGCGTGAACGACGTCGTATCGCGCCTCGATGAGATGCTTGTCAAGTTGATCGAGAAAGCTGAGGTACCGCCCCAGCCGCGTGCCCCCGCCCGTATCCAGCCGCACGCCCCCCGCCGGCAATTCGCCGGGCCCAAAGGTGGAGGCGACCAGCGCGACGTCGTGCCCCCGCCCGCGCAACGCCGCTGCCAGATCGACCGTATAACGCTCCGCCCCGCCGCGGGCGGGGTCGCCGTGAAGAATGACCAGTGCGATTCGCAAGCCTGATAAGCCTAACCGATCGGAGGCCGGGGGAGGAAATGCTGAATGCTGAATGCTGGGGTATGTGACAGATCCGGCCGGGCCCGATCTCCCTCCTCCGGTACTCCGGGGTGTACAGACCGGGGACATGGGTAACAGTCGTCCGGGGACATGGGTGACACTTTTCGGGCATGATAGTTGGCTCCAACAAAGGAGCAATGGCATGCCATGGAA
>JAQGHP010000665.1 GCA_028288775.1 Phycisphaerales bacterium
AATTTGATCTTGGCGCTCTTGGCTCCTTGGCGTTCTTGGCGCTTCCCATCCGTCTTTTCTTCGCGTCTGTCTTCGCGCTTTCGCGCCTTCGCGGTTTTATCCTGACGTCGGATTCACCGTGCCCTACATCAATCCGTGGACGGTGCGACATATCCCGTGCCGAGAGGCTAGAATTGCCACAACAATAGGAGCCGCCCACCTGTGTCCTTGTCCGCAACTGACAGCCAACCCGTCCGAGCAAGCACGAACAGGAGCCCCGATCCGTTCATCGTTTCCCTTGAAGGCGTGCGAAAAACCTACGGCTCCGGGCCCGGCGCATTCACCGCGCTGCACGAGCTTTCCCTGCGCATTCCTCGCGGGCGCACTGTGGCGCTGCTGGGGCGGAGTGGGTCAGGGAAGAGCACGCTGCTGAACCTGCTCGGGGCGGTGGATCGGCCGACGACCGGGGCGGTGCGCATCGGCGGAGTCAATATCGCGACGCTGTCGGACGAGCAACTCGCCCTCTTCCGCCGACGGCGGCTGGGGTTTGTGTTCCAGTCGTTTCATCTCGTACCGAGCCTGACAGTTTTCGATAACGTCGCGGTGCCGTGGGTTCTGGATCGGAAACTCACGGGAGCAAGACGGCAGGAAATTGAGTCGCTGCTGGCCCGGCTGGGGCTGGCCGACAAATCGCGGCGCTACCCTGATGAACTTTCCGGCGGGCAGCAGCAGCGCGTGGCTTTAGCACGCGCGGTCATCCATCGGCCGGAACTGATTTTGGCTGATGAGCCCACGGGAAATCTCGATGCGCAGAGCGGCCGGGTGATTCTCGATCTGCTCGTCGAGCTGCAAAATGAATTCGGCGTAACGGTCGTAATGGCCACCCACTCGGAGGAAGCCGCGGGACGGTGCGGCGACCGCGTTTTGCTCGACGACGGGCGCGTGGTGGGGACTAGTGGCGCCGTGGAAGTGGGACCGATCGGGGCGGGGGTGGCGCGGTGATCGGATTTTTCGGGAAGCTGGCGGCGGGGCATTTTCGGCAGCATCGGCTCGAGGCGATGCTGTGCCTGGCGGGGGTGGCATTGGGCGTCGCGGTCGTCGTCGCAATGGACGCGGCGGTGGACGCCTGCGTGCAGAGCTTCGGCGGAGCGGTGCAGTCGCTCGCCGAGCGGTCCACGCACAGCATCTTCGCGGACGACGGCGTGATCTCCGACGAGACCTACATCGGCCTTCTCCGCAAAAAGCTCCCGTTCCCGCTGGCCCCCGTGATCGACCGTTCCATCCTTGTAAACCAGGGTGAGCAGGGCGTCGTCGCGCGATTGATCGGTGTGGACGTTTTCTCAGAGAAGACGCTCCGGTCGTTTACGCAGTTGCAAACTTCCCTCGACAAGACCGCGCTGCGGGAGTTCCTGACGGAGCCGGGGCGTGTCGTCATTGCCGACCAACTGGCCGATCGTTTGCACGTTGCACCGGGCGCGGCGCTGAGCCTTACCGTCGGCGGAAAGCGCATGGAGGCGCGCGTCGCGGGGATCATGCATCCGACCGGCGTGGCGCGGGCGCAGTTGAATAATCTCGTTCTCGCGGATCTGGCGACGGCGCAGGAATTGACGGGCTCTCTGGGCAAGCTCGATCGCGTGGATACGAGTCTGGAATCGCCTGAGCAGGAGGCAGCACTGGCCGCGGCACTGCCCGCAGGGCTGACATTGCGCTCGACCCGGCAGCAGTCGGCCTCGCTCGCCGACCTCACCCGCTCCTACCGGTTGAACCTTGGCGCGCTCTCGCTAATGGCCAGCTTCGTGGCCGTGTTCATCGTCTACAACAGCATGCTGATCTCCGTGCAGCAGCGGGTCACGAGCCTGGGCATCCTGCGGTGCCTCGGCGCCTCGCGCTGGCAATTGGGCGGGATCTACCTGGCCGAGGCGGTGGTGTTCGCAATTGTCGGCGGGGTGATCGGGGTGCTGGGCGGATGGCTGCTGTCGCGCGTGCTGGTCGGATACGTTGCAACTACGATCAACGATCTTTATGCAGCGCTGCGGCCGGGGCCGGTGACGATCGGCATGGGGGCCTTCGCGAAGGGGATGGCGGTATCCATCGGAAGTTGCTTGATCGGCGCGATCGTACCGCTGGTGCGCGCCGCAGGAACGCCGCCGGTGAACGCGTTTCGTGCGACGGCCCGGCACCAGGGCGCCCGTCGGGCCGCGGCCGTGCTGTTGCTCGTCGGGGTCGCGCTGCTGGCGGGTTCGTGGGGCGTGTACCTGCTGCCCGGCGAGTCGCCGACGGCCGGGTTCGTCATGACGGCGCTGGTGGCGCTGGGCTTCGCGCTCATGTGCCCCGCCCTCACGCAACTCGCCTGCGGCGTCGTAGACGCGGTCGCGCGCCCCTTGCAGCTTTTGCCCTTGCGGATGGCGGCGACGGGCGTAAGCCGGTCTCTTGCGATCACGGGAATCGCCGTCGCGGCGACAATGTTGGCGATGGGAATGAACGTGGGCGTGCGCACGATGGTCAGCTCGTTTCGCGGCGCGCTGGACCACTGGATCACCCGCCGATTCGCGGCGGACGTTTTTGTCGGCCCGGAACTGCTCGTCAACCACAAAGTGGATGCGACGCTCGACCCCCGTGTCGAGCAATGGGTGCGTGCCCAACCGGAAACCCGGCGGATCGTCGAGTACCGGGCGCGCACGGTCGAACTCGCCGGGAAGCCCGTCATGCTCGTCGGCACCAATGTGCGCGATGTCCTTTCGACGATGGCGATCAAGAGCCTTCTCGCGGACGCACGCGAGTTTAACCCGCAGACGGATGCGATGATCAGTGAACCGCTGGCCGGGCGAACGAAGCTGGGTCCGGGCGGAACGCTGGAGATGCACACGCCGACCGGGCAGCGGCGGTTCCGCGTGTTTGGAGTGTTCTACGATTTTGGGTCGGAGCGCGGGCAGGTGATGCTCGACCGCCCCAAGTTCGCCGGGGCGTGGGGGGATGACACGATCAACTCACTGCACGTCACGCTATCGCCGGGAAGCGAACCCGAGCAAATCGCGGGGAGATGGTCTTCAGAATTGCGCCACGAATTCCCGGTGGTCGCGAGCAGCTTCGGGCAGGTGCGCGGGGAGGTGCTGACGGTTTTCGATCGCACGTTCAAGATCACGGAAGTGCTGACCTGGCTGGCGGGCGGCGTGGCGTTTTGTGGGTTGGCCGGGTCACTCCTGGCGTTGGCGCTCGCCCGGCAGCGCGATTACAGTCTGCTGGCCGCGGTCGGGATGTCAGGCCGGCAGACGGCGATCTGGGTGCTCGGGCAGGGCGTGCTGATCGCGTGGGTGTCGGCGGCGGTGGCCTGCGTCTCGGGGACGCTGCTGGCGTACGTGCTGGCCTACGTGATCCAATACCGCTCGTTCGGCTGGAGCATCCCCGCAAGCCCGCAGCCGCGGTTTTGGGTGGAGGATCTTGTGCTGGCGACGGTCGCGGCGATGGTGGCTGCGATCTACCCGGTCTATCGGCTGAGGAAGTTACCGCCGGCCGTGAGCCTTCGTCAGGAATAGCGTGGACCGGGGAATGGTGCTGCTCTTTACCGCAAGGGACGAAGAAATGCGGAACGAACCGCAGAGGACGCAGAGAGCGCAGAGAAATCCTGTAGGGTGCTTACTCGCCCACCATCGACCGCCCTGCGATGGGAAAGCGCGAGAAATGCCGCCAAGACGCCAAGGTCGAAATTCCCTGGCGTCCTGGCACATTGGCGGTTGTTCCAATGTTATTTACTGACGTGAACGTGGGTTGGCGTACTCCCATGCCATGCCCCCACGCTGACGGTGGGCGAGTACACCCACCCTACATGAATCCCTCTGCGCTCTCTGCGTCCTCTGCGGTTGTTCCCGGTTTTTGCACGGGAGAAAAGGTGAAAATGCCATTGAAAGTCAGCGTGTTAACGATCCTCCTCTTCGCCCTCACGTCGTACGGTGCGGGCGACACGGCCACGCAGCCCGCGAAGCCGGAGTTTTCGCAGGCGCTGGGGCCGCGGGAATGGGCGTTCCCGCGCGATCATGGACGGCATGACGGGTTCAAGACCGAGTGGTGGTATTTTACGGGCAATCTCCGGGACGAGGCCGGACACCGTTTCGGGTATCAGCTCACTTTTTTCCGCACCGCGGTCGCGCCCGCGGTTGCCGACCGGCCCAGCCCGTGGGCGATGCGCGATCTCTACTTCGCCCACGCGGCCATCTCCGACATCGACGGCAACCAATTCACCTTCAAAGACCGCATGCAACGCGGCCGACCGGGATTGGCGTACGCATCCGACCAATCGCTCGACGTGATGCTGCTCGATTGGTCGGCAAAGCAAGCAGCCGATGGAATCGCGCTGCGGGCGAGCGAGCCGGGGTTTGGAATCGAGCTGCAATGCGGCCAGGGCCGCGGGCCGGTACTGCAGGGGCCGGGCGGGGTGAACGCCAAGGGGCGCGAGCGCGGGCAGGCTTCGTATTACTATTCGATGACCCGCCTGCCGACGAAGGGCACGCTTACCGTGGGCGAGCGAAGGTTTCAGGTCTCCGGCTTGAGCTGGATGGACCACGAATTTTCCAGCAACGCCCTCGCCCCCAATCAAAGCGGCTGGGACTGGATGGGCCTGCACCTGGCCAGCGGCGACGATCTCATGCTCTATCGCATCCGCGACCGCGCCGGCGGGGCGGATTACGTCTCGGGCACCCGCATCACGCCCGATGGCGTGCCGCATTATCTTGCTTCTACTGACATCGCAATGGAGAGCGCGAAGCCGTGGAAAAGCTCCGCGACCGGAGCGACCTACCCGCAGGAATGGAAGCTCAAGTGCGCGGGGTTGCCGGGGCTCATCGTACGAAGTGAAATGGCGGGGCAGGAATTGATCACGAAGAACTCAACGGACGTCGATTATTTCGAAGGTGCGGCAAAGGTGACCGACGACCAGGGCCGACCCGCGGGCGAGGGATATCTGGAAATGACTGGCTACGTGAAGCCGGTGGGCGGATAATCCTCGGTGCGTCGCGCGTTGAAAACTGCTACGGAGAAGGATCTCATGAGCCACATCGTCGAATGTCTTTCGCCGTGGCATGGGCGGCTCGCCCATGTTTGCCTGTCTGACGCCCAGCGGCCGCAGCAATCACAAGGTTCACAGAGGCCACTCAGGGCACGGAGCGGAAATCTCATCGCATGTCTCTGTGCCCTTTGCGGCCTCTGTGGCCTTTGTGCCAGAGCGGGCGCCGACGAGAAACCCGCTACGACCGCGCCGGCTTCGATCGTCGTCGCCGGCGACGGCACCGGCGATTACCGTGGCATCCAGGAAGCCGTTAACGCAGTCCCGGCGGGCAACGCGCAGCGCATCGTCATTCACATCCGGCCGGGGATGTACCGGGGGCAGGTGGTGGTGCCGCGGGAGAAGCGGTTCGTCTCGTTTTTGGGTGAAGCTGCGGACAAAACGTTGATTACCGAATCGTGGAACCTCCGTACGATCGGGAAGAACGGGCAGGCCATCGGCGTGTTCGGGGCCGCCACCGTGATTGTGCTCGCCGACGATTTTGAAGCCGAAAACATCACCTTCGAAAATGGCGCGGGCAACCGCGGCCAGGCTCCCGCGCTGAGCGTGAGCGGCGACCGCGCCGTCTTCCGCCGATGCAATTTCATGAGCTGGCAGGACACGCTCCTGCTCAACCAGGGTCGTCATTACCTCGATTCCTGTTACATCTGCGGCTCGGTCGATTTCATCGCTGGCGGCGCGACCGCGTTTTTTGAGAAGTGCCGCATGCACTGCATGACGGGCGGCTACATCACCGCGGCTTCGACGCCGCAGGATCAGGCGTACGGGTTTGTGTTTTCCGGTTGCCGCATCACGGCAGAGGCGGACCGGCGCAATGTGTATCTGGGCCGGCCGTGGCGCTCCTTCGCCAGCGTGACGTTCCTGCGGACGGACATGCCCGGCAGCGTGGACGATGCGGGCTGGGACAACTGGCGCGTCCCCGACCGCGAGAAGACCACCCGATTCGCCGAGTACCGCAGCGAAGGGCTGGGAGCGCATCCGAGCGCCCGCGTGGCATGGTCCAAGCAGCTTACGGACGAGCAGGCAAAGGCCATCACGAGGGAATCGGTTCTGGGCGGAAAGGACGGCTGGGACCCCAAGCCCGCCGGGGCCGCGACGCAGCCGGCGGCGGCTGCGAATCCGGGCGCTGGGGCGGCGAATAAGTGACCGCCGCATGTAGCCCCGGAGGGGTGAAAGAATTTTGCCCACGGCGCAAGCCGTGGGAAAGGGACAAAGAAGCAAATTAGCCCCGTCGGGGCGTAAGAAGCGCGGGATTCGGAGAGATTGTTCCGGGTAATGAACCGCGTGGCCACGTCGAACGGACCTTTGGTCCGACCGGGCCGACACGGCCCGGCTCCGATCGTCCCGTCCCAATACAGATCGTCCAACCATCGGGCGCGGTTCGAAAAGCCGGCGCGTCTTACGCCCCTCCGGGGCTGGCGCTCTGACGTTGCATTTCCCCATGGCTGGCGCCATGGGCTATGGTCTTCCGCCCCTCCGGGGCTGGGGACGACCGGAGTGCGGAACGCAGGGCGCGGGAACGCGCTAGCAGCTAAATGGCAATTCTTCCTGTCTCATCCTATGGATCACCACCGGGTGACGCTCTGCCCGCCCTCGAACGGCAACTCACTTCCGCCCCGCACGGCCATCTCCTCACCAATACCGGAGTGTGGTCGCCCGACGGGCGATGGATAGTTCACGACGTCCGCTCCGACCCGGCGGGCGCGGCCTTCGACGGCACGCGCATCGAAAAAGTGAACGTGCAGACCGGCGAGGTCGTGGTTTTGTACGAATCTCGCAATGGCGCGCACTGCGGCGTCGCGACGTATAGCCCGGTCGAGGACAAGGTCGTCTTCATCCACGGCCCGGAACATCCCGCGGCGGGTTGGCAGTACGGCCCCAGCCGCCGACGCGGCGTCGTGGTGGATTGCGCGCGGCCGGGTTTCGCCGCGAATCTGGACGCGTGCGACCTCGCGCCGCCTTTTACGCCGGGTGCCCTCCGCGGCGGATCGCACGTCCACGTCTTCAGCGGCGACGGGAAATGGGTGAGCTTCACGTACAACGATGAAATCCTTTCGCGCCTCGCCCGGCCGCTGCCGGGCGGCGACATCGACCAGCGCAACGTCGGCGTGTGCGTCCCGGCGGGGCCGGTGCGCGTCTCGCGCGATCACCCGCGCAATCACGACGGCGCGTACTTCTCGGTCCTCGTAACGAAGACCACGGCCGACCCCCGCCCGGGCTCCGATGACATCACGAAGGCGTTTGAGGACGCATGGGTTGGCACGCACGGCTATCTCAAACCGGACGGGTCGCGCGTGCCGCGAGCCATCGCGTTTCAAGGGGATGTTGTCACGGCAGAGGGCGCGACGATTTCCGAAGTCTTCATCATCGATCTTCCAGACGACCTGACGATCCCGGGAGAGGGACCGTTGCAGGGCACGGCGATCCGCCGCCCGTTTCCACCGCGGGGTGTGACGCAGCGCCGGCTGACGTACACCGCCGGCCGCAAGTTCCCGGGCATTCAGGGGCCGCGGCACTGGCTCCGCAGCGCGCCGGACGGCTCGCGCATCGCATTCCTCATGCGCGACGACGCGGGCATCGTGCAGCTTTGGACGGTCACTCCGATCGGGGGTGAGCCGGTGCAGGTCACGCGTAACCCATGGGACATCGCCTCGGCGTTCACCTGGAGCCCAAGCGGCCGGTGGATCGCCCACGTGATGGACAACAGCATTTTCGTGACCGATGTCGCAAGCGGGCAGAGCGTTCGGCTGACTGTAAGATCGTCCGATGAAGCCGCGACGCGGCCCGAGGCGGTTGTGTTTTCGCCCGATGGCGGGAAGATTGCCTATATCCGGCGGGTGTGCGCGGGCGCTCAGGAATACAATCAGGTTTTCGTCGTGTCCGTCGAAGGAGCACCGATTTCATGAAGCAAGTGCCGATCCCCGCCGAGCTGTTTGTCGCCAATCGCCAGAGGCTGGTCGCACGTCTCGCGCCCAATTCCGTCGCGGTGGTCAACTCCAACGACGTGATGCCCACCAACGCGGACGGGACCATGGGCCACCACCAGAACGCCGACCTGTTCTATTTCACCGGCATTCGCCAGGAAGAAAGCATCCTGCTCCTCGCGCCCAACGCCTTCGAGGAAAAAAATCGCGAGGTGCTGTTCATCCGCGAGCCGAGCGAACACCTGGCGATATGGGAGGGCCACAAGTACAGCAAGGAGGAGGCGACCGCGGTCTCGGGCATCAAGACGGTGAAGTGGCTTTCTGAATTCCGCGGGTTTTTTCACGCGACCATGTGCGAGAGCGAGCACGTGTACCTCAACTCCAACGAGCACCCGCGGGCATCGGTGGAGGTGCAATCGCGCGATGCGCGGTTCGTGCAGGAGTGCAAGGCGCGCTATCCGCTGCACCAGTACCATCGGCTCGCCCGGCTGATGCACGAGTTGCGGGTGGTGAAATCGCCGCCGGAATTGGAGCTGATCCGCAAGGCGTGCGCGATCACGCACGCGGGGTTCGAGCGCGTGGCGAAGTTCGTAAAGCCGGGAGTCAATGAGGCGGACGTTGAGGCGGAATTCGCGCACGAATTCATCCGCCAACGCGGCGGCTTCGCCTATCCGCCGATCATCGCGGCGGGGGAGAACAACTGCGTCCTGCACTACGTCAGCAACGACCAGCCTTGCAAGGCCGGGCAGCTTCTGCTGCTGGACGTGGCCGCGGGGTATGGGAATTACATGTCGGACCTTACCCGCACGATCCCCGTGAGCGGGCGCTTCACGCGTCGGCAAAAGGAGGTCTACCGCGCCGTTCTGCGGGTCTTCCGCACGCTCATGAGCGAGATGCGCCCTGGCGTCCTGACCCGCGACCTCCGCAAGCGGGCCGAAGAACTCACGACGAAGGAGGCGGTTGACCTAGGCCTGCTCAAGCCCTCGCAAGTCCGCAAGCAAGACCCGGACAACCCGGCGGTCCGCAAATATTTCATGCACGGCGTCGCCCACCCGCTGGGGCTCGATGTACATGACCTGGGTCTGCCGCAAATGCCGATGCAACCGGGCTGGGTGCTCACGCTGGAGCCGGGCATCTACATCAAGGAAGAGGGCTTCGGCATTCGCCTGGAGAACGACGTGCTGATCACCGAAACGGGCA
>JAQGHP010000670.1 GCA_028288775.1 Phycisphaerales bacterium
GTCATCAACGAGTTGCGGAAATCGATCTCCGCGTTGAAACTGGAGGAAGGTAAGTGTCACCCATGTCCCCGGACGACTGTTACCCATGTCCCCGGTCTGTACACCCCGGAGTACCGGAGGAGGGAGATAAGTCCCGCCAAAACTATCATGCACCCCCCGCCGACGCTTGGCCACATGGATGCAACCGGGTTTCATTTTCGCTATAGTTCCCGCCAATGAGACTGATCGATTTGTCCCAGCCTTTGTTCGACGCCGCCCCCAATTGCCCGGCGCATCCGCCGGTGAAGATCCACTTCGGGGCCACGCACGCGGAGCACGGCTGGCAGCTCGAAATGCTGACGCTCGCCAGCCACACGGGCTCGCACGTGGACGCCCCGCTACACAAGCTCGCCGGGGGCGCGAGCGTCGATCAAATCCCCCTGGAACGGTTTGTGGGGCCGTCGATTATTGTTGATTGCCTGGGCCTCGGGCCGGACGGGCCGATCACCGCCGACCACTTGAGCAAACGAATCAAGGGGCCGATTGCGGGCATGATCGTCCTGCTGAATACGGGTTGGGGTTTGTGCCGGGCGAATGACGACAACTGGAAATTTCATTCGCCGTTCCTGACAACGGACGCGGCAGAGTGGCTGATATCGCGGAAAATCAACGGCGTCGGGATCGATCATTATTCCATTGCCGGCAGCCGCGAGCCGAACAACGCCCGCGTGCATGAAATCCTCCTGGGCGGCGGCGCATGGATCGTGGAGGAACTGAAGTTCGGCCCCGAAGCCCTGGCCGCCCCGCAGCCGGCGACGCTCTGGTGCCTGCCGATCAACCTAAAAAACCACAGCGGCGCGTTCTGCCGGCCGGTGCTGGCAGTTGAATAGGAAGAATTTTTTACCACGGAGACACGGAGTCACGGAGGCATGCCTGAACCACGAAGCCGCTGGAGCAATGCAGCTTAAAGAAAGAAATTGCCAATGCGCGAATGCATGGCTCTTGTCTTTCTTCCCTTGGCGTCTTGGCGCCTTGGCGGTTCAAGCCTTTCCTCTCCATGGAAATACAAGGCTATGAACCACGAAGCCCGGCAGTCCGAGCTGCTCTCCGTGCCTACGTGTCTCCCTGGTGAATCCGAATTTTCCGAATTGAGAAGAGCATGAAAGCCATTCAACTTGAACAGCCCGGTAGCTTTAGAATCATTGACATAGAAGAACCATCGAAACCGGCCCCGGGCGAGGCGCTGGTGCGGGTGCACCGCGTTGGGATTTGCGGCACGGATCTCAGCGGATTCCTCGGAAAAATGCCCTTCTTCAGCTACCCGCGCATTCCGGGGCACGAGCTGGGCGTTGAAGTGTTGGAAGTCGGGCAAGGCGTTTCAAACGTAAGGCCCGGCGACCGGTGCTCGGTCGAGCCTTACATGAATTGCGGCGACTGCCACGCCTGCCGCAAGGGATCGACCAACTGCTGCGCGAACCTCAAAGTGCTCGGCGTTATGACGGATGGCGGCCTCCGCGACCGCTTCATCGTCCCAGCCCATAAGCTGCACCCTTCGACGAAACTAACCTTCGAGCAACTCGCGCTCGTCGAAACGCTCGCCATCGGGTGTCATGCTGTGGACCGCCCGGCGCTTGCCAAGGGTGAGAACTGTCTCGTCATCGGCGCGGGGCCGATCGGACTATCGGCGATCGTATTCGCGCGCCTCACCGGCGCGCGGGTTATCGTCATGGACATGAACCGCCAGCGGCTCGACTTCTGCAAGAACATCATGGGCGTGGACGAGACGGTGATGCTTTCCGAACAACCCGAAGCCGAACTTCGGCGAGTGACCGACGGCAATCTGCCGGACGTGGTGATCGACGCCACCGGGAGCAATGTGTCGATGGGCAATGCCTTCGGCTACATCGCGCCGACTGGCCGGCTGGTTTATGTAGGCATCACGACGCAAGCAGTGAGCTTTAAACACCCGATTTTCCACCGGCCCGAGGGCACGCTGCTGTGCAGCCGCAACGCGCTGCCGCGGGATTTCACGCGGATCATTAAATTGATCGAGGATGGAAAGATCGACACCAAGCCGTGGGTCACGCACCGCACGGGATTCGACTCGATGATCGAGGATTTCCCGAGTTTTACGCGGCCGGAGACGGGCGTGATCAAGGCGGTTGTGGAAGTATCGTGAGAAGATTCAGGGAAAATGAATATGCGATCCGCGGTAACCATCAGTCTCGTGAAAGAAGCCAAGGGCGGGCCGTTCGTTTTCTGGGATGACCTGGCCGGCGGCTGCCGGAAGGCGGCGGAATTGGGGTTCGATGCGGTGGAGATATTTCCGCCGGGCCCTGAGGCGATATCCGGCGACGTCGTTCTCCCGTTGCTCAAAGACAACGGACTGCGTGTCGCGGCCGTCGGCACCGGGGCCGGGTGGGTCATTCATCGGCTCACCCTCACCAGCCCCGACGCGACGATCCGCGGCCGGGCGAAGGACTTCATCCGCTCGATCATTTACGCGGCGAGCGCGCTGGGCGCGCCCGCGATCATCGGCTCCATGCAGGGACGCTGGGCCGAAGGCGTCGATTGCGACGCGGCCATGCACTACCTGGAAGCGGCTCTGGCGGAACTCGGGGACCATGCAAAGCTGCACGGCGTTCCGCTGATCTACGAGCCGCTGAATCGGTACGAAACGAATCTCATCAACACAATGTCCGAAGGCGTCGCGCTGTTAGATGCCTTGAAGACGGACAATGTGAAGCTGCTCGCAGACCTGTTCCACCTGAACATTGAAGAGGCGGATATCGCCGGTGCATTGCGTGGAGCGGCGCGCCACGTCGGGCACGTCCACCTCGCCGACTCCAACCGTCGGCCCGCGACGTGTGGGCATACCGACTTCGGCCCGATCGCCCGTGCGCTCGCCGACGTCGGCTACCGCGGATATATCTCCGCCGAGTGCCTGCCGTACCCAGATTCGGACGGCGCAGCCGCGACGACGATCGCCGCGTTCAGAAAGTTCTTCGCCGCAAGCGTGGCGGACGGGCCGCACTAAGCCAAGATTTGCGATTGCCGATTTGCGATTGAAAGGACAACCATTGCTTCGCCATAGACTCATTCATCCGAAGATCAACGAGGTTCTCGGCCGGGCCGGGCACCATGGGAAAATTCTGATCGCCGATGGGAACTACCCGGCGTCTTCCGCAATCGGTCCCAATGCCGAGTTGGTGAGCCTGAACCTGATGCCGGGAGTCGTAACCTGCACGCAGGTGTTGCAGGCGCTGCTGTCGGCCATTCCGATCGAAGCGGCCAACACCATGATGTACGAAACGAGCGGGCCCTACGCCCTGCACGAAGACCCGCCGGTCTGGGCGCAGTATCGGCAGACGATCAAGGAGGCGGGCCTGAGCGTCCCGTTGCAGCCGATTGAGAAATGGGAATTTTACAAAGCCGTGGCGACGGCCGACCATGTGCTGACGATCCAAACCGCCGACCAGCAACGCTTCGCGAACCTGCTGCTGTCGATCGGCGTGCGGATGGACTAGGTTGGAGTGATATGGAAACCCGTCAACTCGGTAACACATCCCTCAAGCTTCCCGTGCTGAGCTTTGGCGCTTCGTCGCTCGGGCAGGAGTTTCGGCAGGTGGACCTGGGGGAGGCGCTGCGGTCGGTGCGCGTCGCGCTCGACAGCGGCATGAACTTCATCGACACCTCCCCCTTCTATGGGCGGGGAATGTCGGAGGTGTTGCTGGGCGTGGCGCTGCGCGGTGTGCCGCGGGAAAGTTATATTTTGGGCACGAAGCTCGGGCGGTACAGCGGGACGCATTTTGATTTCTCCGCCCGGCGAGTTGTCGAGAGCGTGGACATCAGCCTCGAGCGAATGGGGGTCGAGCACCTGGACATCCTGCTCTGCCACGACATCGAGTTCGTCGACATGCGGCAGATCATCGACGAAACCCTTCCCGCGCTCCGCAAAATTCAGCAGCAGGGAAAGGCCAAATACATCGGCGTCAGCGGGTACCCGATGAAGATGTTCAAGTACGTGCTGGACCGCGCGCCGCTGGATGTGATGCTCTCGTACAACCACTACACGCTGCAAAATACGATGCTGGCGGACCTCGTGCCTTACCTCAAGCAGAAGGGCGTGGGCATCATGAATGCCGCCCCCTTCTCGGCCCGGCTGCTGACCAACGCCACGCTCCCCAAGTGGCACAAAGCCACGCCGCTCGTCCGCGAGACCGCGCGGCTGGCCGCCGAGCATTGCCAGAGCAATGGGACCGACATCGCCAAGCTCGCGCTGCAATTCTCCATCCGCAATGTAGACATGGCGACGTGCGTCGTCGGCTCGGCCAATCCGGAAAACGTGAAGAAGTGGGCGCAGTGGGCCGCCGAGCCTTTGGACGAGAAGCTGCTTGGAGAGGTGCTGGCAATACTGAAGCCGATCCACAACTGGTTCTACATCGAAGGCCGGCCGGAGAATAATGACGAGCAGGCGTAGGGATTTGCGATTTGCGATTGGAAGAATCACAAATTTCAGATCAGAAATTTGGAATCTGAAATCTCAGATTCAAAATCTAAAATCTGAAATCTGAAATCTGAGATTTCAGAATTGCATTCGCAAATCGCAAATCGGCAATCGCAAATCCCCCTCAATACACGAGGCCCGCATCGCTGCGGGCCTCGTGAATTTCAAATTTTACCTTTGGCGGCTGACTTACACTGACAGCGTTCCGGCGCTGGTGGCCGTGTTGTTGGCGGCGTTCGTGTCGCCCGGCAGAGCCACGGCGACGCTCACGTTGTAGCCGGCGCCCGTGGTGGGAAGGACGGCGGGCTTAAAGTGGACGGTGAAGAGCTTGGACTGGCCGGGCTTGAGGCTGATCTTCACGTTGACGGCCGCGACCTGCGTCGGGACGTTTCCGTTGGCCGGGCCGCTTACGGACACGGTTGCGACGGAGGTGCCCGTTGCGGTGACGTTGCCGTCGTTGCGGAGCGTGAAGCTTACGGTGGCCGTCTTGCCGGCGATGAGGCTCACCGGGATCTTCTTGACGTTCAGGTTATTGACGTCCACGAACGGGGCGGCGACGGAAATCGCGCCCGTCGAGCTGTTATTGCTGTCCGCCGCACCGCTAACCGTGGCGGCTGCGACGAGGAAGTACGTGCCGGCGACGGACGGGAAGGTGAAGTTCTTTACCTTAAGGACGAAGCCCTTGCCGTTCTTGAGCTTCGTGACTTTCTTCTTCGCGGAGACGAGCGCGACCGACGTTCCATCCACGAACTGGGTGCTCGAGGAGTAGAGGGTGACGACGACGTTGCCGGTGATCAGCTTCCCGCTGGTGTTGGTGACTGGGATGCTGATGGTGTTCTTGAACTTGGATCCGCCGACGACTGCGGTGGTGAGCTTGCCGGTGGGCGCGCCAAGGGTGAGGTCGCCGCTGGGGGCGACGAAAGCCGGGGGGTTCGGGTCGGTGGGCGGGGCCTGAGTAGGACTGGCGGCCAGGGTGAAGGAGCCGATCGAGCCCGCGGCAACGGGGTTGCCTGCTGCATCCTTGACGCTGTTGGCGTTGATGGTCACGCCGTACACGCCGTTGTTCGCGGCGCTGATGTTGGACCCGAAAGTGATCTGGTAGGTCGCCTGGATGCTGGCGGCGTTGCCCAGGTTCTTGTTCAGCAGCTTGGCCGTCGTCGTGCCGCCGCCCGGGAGGGAGACGACGAGGTTCGTGTCGCCCAGGGTGGTGGCATCGATCTGCTGGTTGTCGGTGTACGTGACGGTGAAGTTATAGACGTTGGTCAGTTCGCTGCCCGGCGCCTGGGTGGCGTCCACGGCGGCGGTGGGGGCGATGGCGTCCTGCTGGGTGATGTTCAACAGGGACGTGATCTGCGTGGGATCGGAGACGACGGCATCCGTGAGGCCGTCGCCGTTGAGGTCGCCGGCGGCGATCGCGTCACGGGTGTGGCCATTGGTCTTGATGATGGTGCCGGTGTGGAAGGTCCCGTCACCATTGCCCAGCATGACAGTGGCGTCGCCCGTCCCACCGCTGCTCAGGAGCAGGAGCAGGTCGCGCTTGCCGTCGCCGTTGAACTCCGTGTCACGGACCTTGAGCGGCCCGTGGCCACTGGTAGTCCCGCCGACGGTGCTGGGGACTGCGGTGCCGAACGTTCCATTGCCGTTGCCCGGCAGGAAGCTGACGGTCCCGTCGATGCTGTTGGCGGTAACGATGTCGAGGTTGTTATTGGCGTTCGTGTCGTAGGCGCCCAGGGCCACGGAAACCGGCCCGGCCCCGACACTGTAGTCGACCGGCGCCTGGAACGTGCCGTCGCCGTTGCCGAGGATGACAGTGACCTTGTTGTCGACCTGATCGACAATGACGATGTCGTCGTGGCCGTTACCAAAGTTTCCGACGGCGACGGTCGCGATCGAGCCGTGGAGGACGGCGAGGTTGGTGAAGCCGGTGGCCCCGCCGGTGCCGTTGCCGAACAGGATCCCGACGTTGTTACCCGCGCCCGCGGTATTGGTGACCGAAACGACGTCGAGCGGCCCGCCGTCAACGAAGTGGCCCACGGCAATCGCGTGGTTGGATGCGAAGGCGTTGAAGTTTGTTGCAGGTTGGAAGGTGCCGTCGCCGTTTCCGAGGATGACGCTGATGCTTCCCGCGGGGCTGCCGGTGGTGCCGGCGATGATGTCCAGCTTCCCGTCGCCGTTAAAGTCGCCCGTGGCCAGGGGCAGCGGGGTGCCGCTTACGGCAATGGTGGTCGGGGCGGCAAAGGTGCCGTTTCCGTTTCCCAGCAGGACGCTGACGGTGTTGTTCTGGTTGGCGATGAACAGGTCGGCGTTGATGTTGCCGGTGCGGAAGCCGCCCGAGGAGGGCGTGAGGTTGGCGAACATCGGCGTTACGCCGATGGCGGCGGTCGCGAGATTGATCGGAGACCCGAGCACGACGCCAGTGAGATAGGCGCGGGCTTCAAGGGGCTCGATGACATTCAACGCGGCAAGGCGGACGGCTTCGCGACTGTTACGCTTAATAAGACTCTTCACGTTCTTCTCCTTCGCCCGGGGGCAACTCCACCAGGGAAAACTTGTGTGGGGCCAGCGGTGCGTCTGAACGGTTCAGATCGCCGCAATCATTTCCGCCCGGCGCCGGTTGGGGTTTCATCGGCATTTATCGGCGATTTGTCGCAGACCGCGTAAGGCAATTGCCTCACGCGTTCCTACATCGCAGGACCAGAAGTCCATGATTTCGAACAACATGTCGGCAGTGTGTCATCGGCAGATCAATTGCCGGACTGATTTGGCTTTCCGCCGATGCGGGCGAATTGCAATGAGGCGAATCCTTTGTTGCCTCATCAATATCGCTCAGTCCGATATCTACTCCATGAATCGGCCTCAGGCAAACGCCTAAACTGGGCCGCCCGGTAAGTTTTTTGTGGTCACCGACACAAAGTTGGTTCGGAGATAGATTCCAAATCTTCCCTGAAATACCGTGAAATGAGGCCCGCGAGCTTGTCGCGCTACAGAGATTCCCACACGCGCGATGGCGGTTTTTGAGTGATGCACGACTCCGCTCCCCGAGCCATGCTCGATGCGCAGGTCAAAGCCGCGTTTTTAGCCCGCCGATGCCGATCATGCAATGTTTTGCACGACTATGCACGATCTGGAGGCATGTTTATAGCAATTGTCTGAAAATTCCGCAAACCTCTCGTACAGAGGGAGTTAACACCACTTTTATGAATACCCCCTTGATCCTCGTCCTGCCTACTTGGCCGAGCCCGCGGTGAGCGCGAGCAGCGCCGGCACGCCCGATTTATCCGCGCCGCCTACAAGATCAATACTCGCAATTTCCACGTCCGGCCGGGGATTGTTCCACTGCTTGGTGTAAGCCACCGCATAGAACGGCGTCCCCTCGTACTTGTGAGTCCAGGCAATTTGCGCCCCGGGCAGCGGCTGCGGGTCCTGCTGCTTGGAGTCGTCCACGTCGATTTCAGAATAGATGGGAACGTCCGCCGACTGCCCGTCCGCGTAGTGAACCACGTATCGTGCCAACTCCAGCTTTTTGTTCTCCTTCTTCTCGCGCTCATCGCGCCGCTTATCGACGCGTGCGGCGTGTAGGAAAAACAGCGCATCGGCCTTCTTGCCAACCGGGATTCCCTTTACTTCCGCGGGCAGGCTCCCCGGCACCCCGGGCCCGGCGAGCATGATTGCCGTCGGCACTGGGGACGTCGCGAATTCATACACATTGAACGGCACGCCCGCGAAATTCTGCGGCCCCGTCGGGAGATCGGCGAAGGTAAAGCTCTTGTCGCCGAACCATCCGCGCTCGGTGCGGAACTGGTTGGCCTGCTTGCTAATGTCAATGGGCACGTAGGCCACGTTCGCCCCGACGATCACGCTCTTCCCCCCGGCGAAGGGTGACTTCAGGTTGCGCAGCAGCGTGGAAAAGATTGAACGCTTCTTCACCGCGTTCGCCGGGACTTCCTCCTGCTCTTGGAAGAGCAGGTTGCAAAGCACGATGCCCCCCTTGCCGCGCGGGTACTCCATCATTCCGCCGACGTTCAGCATCGGCTTCACCTTCGCGTAAAACTCCGGCGGGCGCTGGGCCTTGAGATAGATGTTGTCGATGCCGATAAGCGCCCCCTTGCCCGCCATCGGCTGCCATTCGGCAATCTGCAGCGTGATCTCCCGCGCCGGCCGCGGCGAATCGAGGCGGAACGTCTGCGCGTCCCCCGTCGGCGCAACCGGAAACTCCGCGACGCGCCCCTTGTCCCCGTCGAAAATCAGATTCACTTTTTTCTGCGGGAGATAATTGGTGTTCCCGATCCAGGTGAATTCCGTAATCGTCTGCGGCTTGGGCAACGTGATCGGGACGGTCGGCAGAGTGCCGTCCTTGGGAATCTCCCAGTTGATAATTAGCGGCCAACCGTCCGCGTTGGTGAAGCCGTTAACGATGTTGTCGTAGGCGAAAAAAGTGCTCTTGGCGAACGGCGCGACTTCGTCATAATCAACGATGAAACTGAATTCGTCCGAGACGACGTAGCTCCCTTCCTGCCACGGGAAAATCCGCTTGGAGGAATACATCGCAATGTCGCCAGCGGGAATCCCGGCCGTAAGCGGGCTGCGGACCGGGGGGAACGTGACCAGCTCGCGCTTGAACGGCCGGATCATGTGTTCCCAGCCGACGATCTTGTTGTAGCTCTCCAGCCCCTCGGGCGTCAGCCCGTTGAAGACGATCCAGCCGCCGGCGTTGGTAAAGGCGTTGACCGCATCGGTACTCGTGGCAAGCTTTTTCAAGTTGTCAGGGGTGGCCTCAATAACCGCCACCCGCTCCCCCGGCTGCGCGATCGCCTCGACCGGGTCGGCGACCTTCGTGTGCGACAATCCCGTTGCATCCACCACTTTCGCAAGGGGCGACCCGCCTGCGGCGGTTACCGTGGTCGCACGGAAGCTCTGTGTGTAATGCATGCCGTATGCGAGCAGATTCGCAAATAGCTGCTGTGCGGCCACATTGGTTTGCAGCTTCTCCTCGACCGACAACTGGCACAACAGCAGCAACCCCTTCTCGACGGCCACCTCGACCAGCCCGGAATTCTTCAATTCGTTGTCGCACGCCAGCAGCGACTTCGCCCCGCGCGTGGGCTTTGCGTACGCATCGCGGTAGACGATTTCGTCTTCGCCCCAGGTGAAGAAATCCATGTCCGCAAGCCCCACGAACGCGGGGTGGCTGGGGTCCTCGATGAACGCGACGCGCCCCACGTTGTTCGCGGTTTCGATCTCGGCGGGAATTGCCTGGAATTCGAGCGGCTTGCTCTGCTCCAGCACGATCACCGTCCGCCCCGCCGCGGCCCAGGCAGCCAGCGCGCTCGACGCGCGCGAGCGATTGTCGAGCACGTCCTTCCCGACCACGAGCACCCGTGCCTCAGTCGAAAGCGTGCTGAGGTCGTTGATCTTCGTAAAGGGAACGAGCGCGCGGGTCAGTTGATCGGCGGCGAGGCCTGCCGGGTCACAAACGAGGATGTCTTCCTTCTTGCCGGCTGCGAGGCCCGCAGCCCGCGCCTGGAACACCGCGCCGGGCAGGATCGCAATCTGCTTGGTGTCGCGGAATACTTCTTTCCCATCCGCCTCGAGCGTCAACGTCAGCTCGGCGGGGGTCCTGGTTTCGACGTGAACCGCGAGCAGCGAAATCTCGACGTTTTCGCGGCCGCCGGGCGGCACGCGGTATTCCTTTGACCCGCCCGAGACGCGCCGGCCGTCAATTTTCATTTCGTAGCTGAATAGGATTGGGGCGTCGGAGCGTGTGTCGTTAAAGATCGCGAGCTTGCGCGGCACTTGGGCGTCGCTGGCGAAAGTCCAGTTCCAATCGCGGCACAAAACGGCACGGGGCGAGAAGGCGACGTACTGGCTGCCGTCCGCGTCGGTGCTGTTCATCCAGAAATCCCAGCCGCCGTAGTCCGCCCAGCGGTAGCCTTCCTGGAGGATGCGCGTCATGCGCCCCGCGGCCGGGAGCGACCCGCTCTTGCCCGTGAGCGCGGCTTCGCCCCCCACTGTGGCGAGCTCGGGATGGTTGCCCGCGATAAACCAGTCCTCGCCCACGAAGCGCGGGCGTTTCTGGTCCCATTCCCAGCGCCCGCGGCCGCCGCCTTTTGCATTGGCGCTATAGGCGAGCGTGGGGTATTCGGACATGGCGCCGGTGATGTAGTGATTGCCGCAAACGGGCAAAGTCTGTTTGAGGCAGGCCGCGCCGCCGTCGGTCATGATCGGCCGCGTGGGGTCGGCAGCCATCACCGCGTCGGCAGTCTTGGTTTCCTCAACCTCGAACGCGTCCATCAGCCCGCCATAGAGGTTGATGCAGTTGATGAAGAGCCACTCATTCTCGACGGACCAAATCATCACAGACGGGTGATTGCGCTCCCCCTTCACTTGCGCAACGACCTGATCGCGCCAATTCTGAAGGAGATCGAGCTTTATTTCCGAGCCGGTGCGCTTGCGCACGATTTCATCCGGCTCGTTCGCGAAATAGCCGATCGCTTCTCCATCCAACACGCCCGAACGGCGGACGACGACGCCGTTCTGATCGAAGAACTTCAGGGCGTCGCTGGGCGCGAGCCCGTAGAAGCGCGTCCCCCAGAACCGCATCATTTGCTGGTTGGTCTTCCGCTGGAACGCGAGCCATTCTTCCTTGCTGGCGTGCGAATGCTGATCGCACCAGCCGTGGAAATTGATGCCGTTGAGCTTGAAGTGAATGCCGTCGATCGTCCACTCGCGGAAGCCGAAGGTCGTATCCGAGACATCTGAAGTCTCATTGCCAATCACGAGCGACGCGCGGAGGTTGTACAGATTGGGCTCATCGGGCCACCAGAGCTTCGGGTCCGTCCATTCGCGCGCGACCGTGATCACCTGCGACTTGCCCGCCGGGACGGTGAACGGCTCGCCTTTGAATTTTTTGACGGAAGCACCGGTCTTCGGATCGACGGCTTCGAGCACTACTTCGCCAGCGGCCTCCGTCCCGGCGGGGTTCGAGACGGTCACATCGACGGCGAGTTGCTTCTTCACGACGGAGGGCTTCACGAACACGTCGGACGCGTACACCTTGCCGGCCGCGGTCAGCACCGGCGGCAGAAGAATCCCCGATTGCGGCAGGCTCCAGACGGGATAGGCCATATCCTGAAACCCGTCATTGAAAAACTTCTCCGGTATATTGAACGTCCGCCGGAGCTTCATCGGCCGGGCCGGATCGGCGCTTCGGCCGTACCAGGCATCGCGGATGCCGACCCAGATCTCATTAGCGCCAGGCTTAATTCCCTTCGTAACGTCGATATCGAAATGGGCGAACGGGTTCTTGCTGAAGCCGCAATAGACGCCATTCACGTAGACGGTCGTGTTGAGATTATTTTCCGGGAAGGTCAGGACGAAGGACCGCCCCGCCGCCTCCTGCGGGACGGTCACCCGCGTGCGGTACCACAGGCGATGCGCGAAAAGCAGGTCTGGCCGCAGCGCGTTCCGGTCGCCCGGAACCTCGATCGCGCCCCAGTAGGGATGCTCGGGAAAATCCTTGATCGGCTCCGCGACCTCCCCCGGCATCTGCTCGTCATTGCGACAGACTTCCCACAGCCCCGACAATTCCACGCTAGACCGCTCCCCGCCGGCCTTGGGCACCGGCAGCGCGAAAACCTGCCTGGCCGCATGCTCATCCTTCTCCGTGCGCCAGGCCTCATCAGGCTTATAGCGCGAGTGCGGGAAAAACGGCTTGGCCGAGACGCAGATCGCATCGAGCCCGAACAGCATGCCCTCGAATTTTCCGTCCTTGTTCTTCACCCGCGGCAGGCGGATCGTCAGCTTGTGATCGCCTTTGCCTAGCTGCGGCTTGGCGAGCTTGAGCCATGCGGCCTCGCCGAAGAAATCCAGCTCCATCGCGTCGCTTGTCAGCTCGTCATGGCCCACGGATTTCCATTCGCCGTTGTCGATTTTCCAATCGAAAGGCGCGCGGGCGAACTCGAAGCCCAGCCGGGCCCAAACCTCCTGCTTGCCCTCTTCGGCAATGCTGAAGGAATAATCAAAGATGGCCCCGTCGGCGGGAATCTCCTTCTCCACCTTTTCACCGTCGAGCGTAACGGTGAGCCATTTGCCCCCGGAAAGCCAGTCGCCGTGGCTGCTGCCGGCGTTATTCCATTTGCAGTTGCTGGCGGTGGGTTGCTCGCCTTCGATCCAGACGTAATCCTGCGCGGCGCGGGCGGAAGAAAGGCTTGCAAGAAGCACGAAGAGGGCGACAACACCGCGAAGGGACACGAAGGGTTCGCGACAAAACATGGAAGCTCCACAAATTTCAGAGCCGGGACGAGTTGCCCCGGTCGGACCGATGGCCCGCTCTTTCCCTCTCCCTCGTACTCGGGGGAGAGGGCAGGGGGAGGGGCCGCGCGTGAAGTTGCGCCGTTGGCAATGAAAGCGCATCTCGACGTTTCGCCCCTCACCCCAACCCTCTCCCCCGAGTACGAGGGAGAGGGAGGCGCATCGAGCCAGTTACCCGGCAGACCTCGGCCATGCGGGCGACGTTACTCGGCGGATCGGGCCGGTTCAACTTCCGAGCAGAACCGGACGATTGCCGCGACAGCAGCGCCGAGATTCTCCGCCGCGAGATGAGAAGCGGCGCCCAGCCTTCTAAGTGGAGCGATAAGTGCGGGCCGGCGAAGGAGCGTCGCCGTGATGGCGGCGGGTCGCGGGCGGCCGAA
>JAQGHP010000687.1 GCA_028288775.1 Phycisphaerales bacterium
CCGCCACCGTGGTGATGGCGCCCGGTGCCTTGCACCGCCTGCCCAGACGAAGACGCCGCGGAGGCGCTCGTAGGGTCGGTCGGCGAAGTCGCGGCAGCGGCCTGCGTCGACCCGCTCGCGGAAAGCGATTGGATGAACTGATACAACCCCTGCCCTGCCCCGCTCACGCTGGATACCGAAGACATTGAGACTCCTCTTTTGAAACGCCGTACGAGCTACGCCGCTCTCCTTAGCGAACGCATATCCAATATCGTCTCGGCTCCGATGAATAATTGCGTGAAATTGTGAAAAAGATTATCGGACGTCCCCACGGCCCGGAACGTCGGTGCTACAGGGTCGTGGCACCGGGCTTCAGCCCGGTGTTCTCCCAGCTCTGCTACATATGGTGGCCCCATCCGAGACCCCGCCGTCGCGCCACTGTAGCTTGACGAAATCTTAACGGTATTTACAATTTTGGATTAATAAGTAGCCATGGGCGGAATATGGCAGGGGATGTCATTTCGTAACTTTGCGGTTCGTGTGCAACATTTCAGCGTCTTGTTTCGGTGGGGGAAACCAATCTGCGTCCATCCCGAACCGGAGGGTTCGATGAAAACTTTCAAAGCGGCCATTTTCCTGCAACTCACTTTGATCGCGGGGCTGTCGATCAGCGCGACCGTGGTCCGCGCGAACGAAGTCATCTTCGGTTACACGGGCGGCACGATCCGCACCGACGGCGGGATCATCTCGGGGATTTCCTTCAATACCAGTGGCTTCGGCGCGCCCACCGTGCAGTCGCTGGGGTTCTTTGATTCCGGCAATGACGGGTTGGTCGGCAGCTATCAAGTCGGACTGTGGGATTCCTCGCAGACCCTCCTGGCCAGCGGCACCGTTACCCCGTCTTCCCCGCTCGTCGGCGACTTCCGTTGGGTCAACGTCTCGGCCGTGACGCTGTCGGCGAATTCAACCTATGTCGTCGCCGCACTGCTGCCCAATTCGCCGCCCGATCCATGGCTGGACAACGCCTCGCTCACCCTCGGCGCTGGCTTTTCCGGTGCGGGCACCGGACGAACCATGACCAGCGGGACCCTGGCCTTCCCGACAACTGTCGGGGCCAGTCCCTACGTGATCGCAAACGTCAGCGACGTCGCAGTTTCACCCGAGCCCGGCTCATTGGCCATCCTCGGCGGCGCGGCCATGTTCCTGGGACTACGGCGCCGAGGCTATTAGAGCGGCGGTTTCCGCTCATCCGGGCTTGACGACGCCCGTCGCCTTGATACGCTGGACGGTGTTGCGGGTGTAGCTCACGTGGTAGAGCGTGACGTTCCCAACGTCAATGTCGAGGGTTCGAACCCCTTCACCCGCTCATTCGCCCCGTCCCTGCCGGACGGGGTTTTTTTTGCCTTTCACTGCCGCCGCTCCCGCGGGCGAACCATCATTTATTCAGTGTCCGCTTAGGAATACCTGAGCCACAGGAATCAATCGGAGGGAACCCCCCCATGCACGGTACCTCGCAATCGCCACCGTTCGTACGCATCGCGGCGTTTTTGGCGATGGCATTCCCCATGCTCGCGAGTGCTCAAACGTCTCGGCCGGCCGTTCTGGGTTTGTCGGGTGATGTGAGCAATATGCAAATTGCAGTCCCGGCCGCTCGCGAAATATCTCCTTTGAGTGCCACGCGCCCTTCGAGTGATTTGGACGTGAAACTCATGGGGCAGTGGGCGATGAATTACCTGATAAGGACGCCGCGCCCGGAACTTGGCTACGAGCCGGTTTTTCAGTGTCACCCCCTGCGGTGCCCGCCTGTTCCGCACGGGGGAGATCCCGTCGTCGCGTGCGACACCGATGCGCGGATGGATTGGGAGTGGTACTACATGCGTGACGTCAGCGGCAGCGAAGCCGGCAAGGAGGTCGAAGCCGCTTTCCATCGCCGAATCAGGGCATACATCGGCCCGGATGGCAGGGTCTGGAGTCATCCGGGCGCTTTCAATGAAGGGGCAACGGGCGCCAAGTATTCCGCCGCCGACCGCGTCGTGCATATCTGGGGGGCCACCAAGATTCTGAAAAGCCTTTGCGAGGATTTTGTCCGGACGCACGACCCGGAATCGAAGGCACTGGCTCAAAAAGTGATGAAAGCCCTCAAAGGGCTGGCCACGTGGGATGACAAAGGCCGCTGTTGGTTTGCGTGTGGCATGGGGGCATTTCGTGCCGACGGGACGGTCGTGCCCAATGGCTGGAACGCACAACCGGCGCCAATTGTCGAGTCGCTGGTCACGTACTGGCAAGTGACAGGCGATGACGAGGGTCTGGCTTTCGCGCGCGCCTACGCGGATGGGATGATCGACAACTGTCAGCCGGGGGCAATTCGGTTCAAGGCAGACGGGTCGGTGACGGGCGGTTTTCCATTCGGCCCGCATAGCCACGCCACGATGCACGCGGTGTGGGGCGTCGCGGATCTCGGACTTGTCACCGGCGAACAGAAGTACACGCATTTTTCCAATGGGGTATTTGAATGGATGCTTCGCCGGGGGACCGGCACCGGCTGGTTCCCGGCCGGCCCGGACGACTGCAACGAGACCTGCTGCATATCCGACATGATCTCCATCGCGACATTGCTGGGCCGCAGCGGGCGGCCCGAATATTTCGACTACGCGGAGCGATATTTCCGCAACTACATCGCCAACCTCCAGTTCATCGTGACGCCGGAATTTGAAGTGTATTATCGGCGGTTGAATTTGGCAGCAGGCGAGAAAGCCGTCACACAGGGACTCGATGAACTGCGCAAGTTCCAGGGAGGCGTGATTGGTGGGTCGGGCGTGAACGACTATGAGAACGTTTTGCTCGGCGGCGCATCCGGGTTTGAAATGTTCGGGTGCTGCGCACCCGAGGGCATGCGCGCAATCCATACCGTTTGGGAGAACACGCTTGAACGCCGTGCTCCCTCGCGACAGGAAGCGGCAGGAATTTATGTCAACATGGCCCTGAATACTTCATCAAAGTGGGGCAAGGTCGTGAGTTTTATGCCGGACGCGGGCCGCGTGACGGTCAATGCGACAATGAAGGATATGTATTTCGTTCGCCCGCCGCATTGGGTGGATCACGATGAAGTTCGCGCATTCGTGGGTGTTCGTGGCGTGCCGGTAACCTGGGCCGGCGCGTATGTGCGATTTGACGCGGCCGCCGGTGACGAACTGACGATTACCTACCCTCTTGCGAAATTTACGCAGGAAGTCCACGGGCTCTGGAAACATAGCGCGGCGAAACTGAACGTGAAATTTGAGTGGCTCGGAAATATGGTGATCGCATCGGAGCCCGCGGCAACCAAAACGCCGCTCTATACCGGACTTCTGCGGCAACTTCCGCCGGTGGCGGCTGCGCCCTGACGACTGCGGTTAAGAGGCGATGCCCGCCCTTGGCCAAATACCGCTTGTCCCAGACGCGCCGGTTCACGCCTTCGCCGACCCCTTGACGCGCTCTTTCCCCGTCCCAGCCGGACGGGGTTTTTTATTGGGTGGTGTGATCAGCAGCACGAGGTCGCCACCCAGCTCATGACTTCGAGGGCGTCCACCGGCTTGCGGAAAAGGACGTCGGGCCGCAGGAGCATGGCTGTCCCCACGGTCGAATAGTCGTTACTGCCGGTGATGATCGCCACCTTGATCGGCAATCCGAGCTGCCGGATGTGGCGGAGGATTTCGACCCCGTTCCCATCCGGGAGCCCCAAGTCCAGCAGCACGCAAAGCGGGGCGCGCGTCGCCAGTTTGTCTAACCCCTCCTGCAACGTCGCGGCCGGCTCGGCCGCGATTCCCCGCTTCTTCAGCAGCGACAAGAGCCACTGGCAATAATCGGGATTGTCTTCGACGATCAGGACGTATGTTGCTGGTGGATTCACGACATTCTCCCTCGCGCGGGCGCATCAGGGAATATGTCCGCCGTCCACAGTTATGCAACATGTATGGCAATAATAAGCCAATTATTAATTCGGCGCAGACACATCGGCCGTCACTTTGGGGAAGGGGGGGTATCTGCGGAAACTTTCGGGCGTCCCAGTTCTCGCTTGACCGTTGTGCTCGCCCAGAACGACAATCCTGCAAGGCGCGGCGTCAGCCGCGGCGGAAACGCGGGCGCGCCCCGATTGCCAGTCGCAATGGCGCTGGTCGCGGCGTTCTGTGGCGTGACTCGAGGAGACAACCGATGCCGGAAGCCCCGCGGGTGTTGGTCGTCGATGACGATCCGGAAATCTGCGACCTCATCGGCTCGCTGCTCCGCTCGGGCGGGTACCGGGCCGACTGCGTCTACGATGGTCGCACTGCCATCGATCACGTTGCCGCGGGTCGGCCCGATGCCATCGTGCTCGACGTCATGCTCCCCGATATGACCGGCTTCGAAGTGTGTCAGAGCCTCAAGCTCCACCGTGAAACCAACCTCATTCCGATCCTCATGCTCACGGCCCTGAGCGACCACGAATCCCTGCAGTCGGGGCTGCGCGTGGGGGCCAATCGCTATCTCACCAAACCGTTTGACCCCGCGAGCCTGCTGCTGGAACTCGGCCGGGCGATGGACCATTGCCGGCAGCTCTCCGAGCGCCGGACCCATACGTGCGTCGAGCTGCACATGCAGAGCGACACCCACGCCCGACGGCAGCTCAATGACCTGCTCAGCGAGCTGTTCGTCCTCACGCCCTTGTCGGATGATGAGATTCACGAGGTCCGCTACGCGACGCTCGAAATGATCGAAAA
>JAQGHP010000688.1 GCA_028288775.1 Phycisphaerales bacterium
CTCGGCCGCAACGTCGCCCGCCCCGACGGAAATCGCGGACATGAATGCCGGCGCGATTTCAACCGGCCCGACGACGCGGCCGAGCGCTACACAGCCGACCACGCAACGGTCGCAAGCGCCGCTGGTGGTTCGGTGGACCGGCAAGCTCACGATGTACCCCTCGGAGCCGGGCCAGCGGCCCAGGCTTGCCCCCGGGGACGCGGCGATCGAATTGACGGGCAGCCCCGTCGTCCTCCGCCGCACGCCCGCGGGGCAGGCGGAGGGGAACGACGTGTTGTGCGCGTCGCTCGTCTACCACACCGCCGACGGCAGCGCGACGCTCCGCGGGTCGGATGCCGCGCCCCAGGTGGTGCTCGGGAAGCTGGTGAACGGGAAGAAGGACCCGCTCTCATCCGTGACGACGTCGACGCTCGAATACGTTGCCGGCAAGTCCGCGACGCTGACCGGCCGCGGGCACGCGACGGTGCCGGTGGACGCCGCGGCCCCGGCCAAGGGCGTGATGGACGCGAAATGGGCGCGTAGCGCCAAGCTCTATTTCGCCGGCCGCGGGGGGCCTGATGAAATGGCGATCGAGCACATGGACCTCGCCGGGGACGTGGACGTGCTGCACCCGCAGATGGCGCTCAAGAGCCAGGCGCTGTCGCTGTTCTTCGAGCGTTCGCCGGTCGGCCCCGCCACGCTTCCTGCAGGCCCGCAGACGCGGCCGGCGGGCGATCCGGGCGACGCGCTAGCGATCGGTGCGCCCCCTACGCATCCGTCCACCCGGCCCGCGGGCGACAAGCGCGGCCCGCAGACCGAGCTTCGCACGGTGCTCGCCACGGATAGCGTGCATTGCCAGCTCTCGGATGCCTCCGGAAAGAAGCAAACCATCGACTGCGACGCGCTCGAGCTGCGCACGGCGCACGCCGACGACGGCAAGCTCTTCGCACGGCAGGTGGACGCCAATGGCGCGGTACACGCCTACGACGGGGAACAAGACCTCCGTGCCGGCAGCATCGCCCTGACGTTGCGCCCCGCCAAACCCGCCGCCCCGGACGGCGCGAAGGGCCCGGCTACCCGGCCCGCGGACGAACGCACTGCTGTCGCGAAGGCGTCCGCGCGTCCTTCCACCGCGCCGGCCACGCAGCCGGCGGATTCTTCCCTCGCCGCGGGCGAGTTGGAAACGATGACCGCGCGCGAGAACGTGCAAGTCACCGGCAAGGACGGCGCGGTCGCCACGGGGGATGAGCTGGTCATCACCACCGAGAATGGCGAGCCGCACGTGCGTCTCAGCAGCGCCGCCAACGCCCGCGTGATCGACGCGAAGAAGAACGCCATCGCCGGGCCGGTCATCACCGCCGAGCCGAAAAAGCAGCTCGCCCACGTGATCGGCGCGGGGACGATGCACGTGCTCCGCGAGCAGGAACCCGGGAAGAAGCCCGAGCCGATGGACGTGGTCTGGACCGACCGCGCGGACATGGACGGTGCCGCCAATCGCATCGACGTGCTGGGCAGTGTGCAGGTGGACATGACCGACAGCGACGGCGCACTGAATCATGCCACCGGCGACCACATCCGAATCGACCTGAAGCCAAAGCCGCCCGCCGCGACGCAGCCGGCCACACGGCCCACCGGACGCGTCGCCGCGACCCAACCCGCCAGGTTGCAGAAGCCCGGCGACAAGACCATCGCATCGGTCGGTCCGGCCGCGACGCGCCCCGCGACACAGCCTGCCAAGTCCGGCGCGATCGCCGATTCGATGCAGATGGATCTGATGAAGGACAAGGACGTGAAGTCTATCACGCTCGACGGCAAGGCGACCGTCGCGTCCACCGTCAGCGGGAAAGACGGCAGCATCGTCCGCCGATTTTCACTGCACGGCCCGACGATCATCTACAGCCTCGTGGACGCCGCCGGCCAGCCTGGCCGCTCGATGCTGGTTCCCGCGGCGGGGCAGATGCTCGTGCAGGATCACCGCGCCGCCCAGCCCGCCACCAAGCCCAAACCCGGACAACCGGTCGCCAACAAAAATGCCAACGAAGGCCAGATGGACACCGGCCGTGGCGACACCGCGTTCCAATGGTCCAAGCAACTGCTCTATAGCGAGTCGCTGCACAACGCCGTGATGACCGGCGACGTGGTGATCGTCCATCAGAACCTGGAAGGCAAGGAAGACCCGGTGCGGATGAACGCGGACACGGTGACCGCATGGTTCGAGCCCGCGCCGCAGACCAAGCCCGCCGTCGCCGTGGCCCCGGCGGGGCAGCCCGCGGCGCTTCAGCTCAAGAAGCTCACCGCCGAGGGGCACATCATCGTCTCCCGCGGCGGCTCGCAACTGAGCGCCAGCCGCATCGACTTCGACCCCGTCACGCATTGGATGGCCGCCAGCGGGAGCAAGGACCGCCCCGCGGTTTTCCAGGACCCCGGCACCGGCAAAACCCTCAGCGGCAAACAACTCTGGTGGAACACACAGACGTGGGACGTGAAGCTGAAGGAGCCGGCGATGGTGAATCCGCATTAGAGGGTTCAGGGGTTCAGGGTTCAGGGTTCAGGAGAGAAGACGCGCGCCGATAAAGGTCGATCCGCCAATTTTCATTTTGCACTTTGCACTTTGCAATTTGCAATGACGGGGCCGCCGGGGATTTCTGATTGCAAACTGCAAATTGCAAAGTGAAAATTTGAATGCGGTCCCGAATCGTCCCTATCCTCCCGCCTGAACCCTTCTTCCCCCTTTCTCCCTATCCTCGCGGACTGCGCCCGTGTAGATTCGGGCAATGCGTTTTCGACTCTTACCGGCGACGTTCCTTCCCCTCGCGGCGTTGTTGGTTTTCGGAGCGGGGTGCGCCCAGACGATCTCGCGCGAGCAGCTTGCCGCGAAGGTCGAAAAGGCCGGCGGGCAGGCGTATTCGGACCAGTTCCTGTACGTTGGGGATTCTGACGGCTACCACTACGTGCATCGCCGCAGCGTCTACTCGTTCGGGGCGGCGCTGCCGGTTTGGGCGGTGGGGGACGCCGACTACAAAGTTGCCAACTCCGACTGGGAGGTCGCCCATACCTTCCCCCTCACCGACAACCCGCGGCGATGGCGCAACGTGATGTGGATGGACGACGACACCCGCGGCATCCCGCAAAGCCCCTTCATGTACGCGACGCCTTCCTTCCCCGAAGGCGCCCCCGCCACCCGCCCCACCAGCTTCCCCGCCGGCCAGAACGTGCCCGACACGCTCCCCACCACCGACTCGGCGCTGCCGCCGGAAAGCCAACCCGCCGCCCCGACTACTCAGCCGGCCACGCCGGACACGGCTCCCGCGACTGCCCCGGCCCAAACCGCGCCAACTGGGAATGTGCCGGCGACTTCGAATTGAAGCGACAACGCACTTCGCCTTGCGCCATTATCGTTTCGTGTACCAGACCAGATCAAACCGAAACGTCGCGTCTGATCCTTGGGGGGCGGGGTTGGAGTTGGCCGCTTCGAGGAATTCGACGCCCGTGTCCGGGTAGGTCTGGCGGAGGGTGTGGAGGAATTTGGCGCAGGCGGGATACGTGCCCGTGCCGGCCATGTGGACGGGCAGGGTTTGGAAGCGCGACGCGTCGGCGAGCACGCCGGGGCGCATCTCATCGATCGTCAGACCGCAACTGGTGGCAAGGTCCGTGAGCTTGGTCAGCCGCGAGTTCAAGTCGGACGCGGGCTGCAGCTTAATTGTCGCTTGGGACAGGGACGCATTCGCGGCTTCCACCTGCCGGCGGGTTGCGGCGAGCGCGGCGTTCAGATCCGCGGCCTTCTGATGACGCTCGGACAACTGGTGCCGGGACACATCATCCTTATCGCGTTGCGCGAGGGTGGGACCGACCAGCGCGAACCACGCGCCCGCGCCCAGCGCCGCGCACGCGGCAATTCCCGCGGCGTAGATTTTCCCGATCTTCAATCCGGCAGCTTTCATCGGTCCCCCGTGCTGGCGACTGCCTTGCCCGCCGCGGGCTCATCCAGCGAGCATTCGAGGCGGAACGCGGTGGCCTCGTCGGCAAGGAAGCTTTCGCGGCTGGTGTCCAGCAGCCGCACGCGGGCGAATAACCCTGTCTTCTCCAATCGCAATACAAACTGTGTCACCGCCGGCTGCGACTTGCCCAGGCCGCTCGCCGTCAGGACCAGGCCCCGCGGCAGCGGCGCGACGGCGGGCGGCGCGCCTTTCCCGGGGACGGGAATCGGCTTGACCTCAACGGCAGGCCCCGGCCTCGGTCCTACCGCCAGTGACTTGAGCACCACTTCCTTGCCGGCCCGGTCGGCCACGAGCGCCAAGAGCAGGCTCCAGTCGGGCTGCCCCGCGATCTGCCGGTCGGCCGCGGCGGCGGCTTTGGCCGCGGCAAGCTCGGTGCGGGCGGCGGCGAAACTGGCATCGGCCCGGCGGACCTCTTCCTCGGCGATCGTCAGTTGCCGGTCCAACCCGGGCTCTCCCCCGCCCCAGATCACCCGGCAACCCACCGCCGCCAGGATCACCGCCGTGGCGCATGTCCCGCACGCGGCCATGCACCAGCGCATGTGCCTCCGCAGACGCTTGGCGTCGCGGCGAGGGGCGGGGATGAGGTTCACGCTTCGCATGGCAATTCACTTCGCATCGCAGCTCAATCGTCCGTCTCGAACATCGCCATCCCCATCGCGACGAGGGTCGCGGGGGAGGTGCAGGCCGAGGACTGTCCCGGCGGGCAGGGGGCGATGTCCGCCGGGCCCACCTTTCGCGCCGCGATTTTCAGCAGACCGGCCAGGTGCCGGTCCACGCCGGGCACTGCCGCCCCCGCGCCGCAGAGCAGGAGGCTCGCGATGCCCGAGTCGTCATATTGATGGGCGGCATACGAGAGCGACGCCGACACGTCCGCGGCGAGCGACTCCAAGTGCGCCGTCATCAGGGCCCGCGCATCCGGCGGGGCCGCGTTCGCGTCGCCGGGCGTAACGCCCAAGCCCGCATCCGCCAGAAGATAATCGGCCACGTCGGGCTCCACGTGCAGTTTCTTGCAAAGCTCCGCATGCAGGCGGTCGAAGCCGGCGTCCGCCACCTTGCGCTCGTAGACCACGTTGCCGCGGTAGAGCAGGACGAGGTTGGCGGCGGTCCAGCCCAATTCGAGCACGGCCGTTACGCCGCCGTCGGCGGGCGCGAGCGGCGCAGTCACGCGCGCCAGGGCGCAGGCCCGCACGTCGAGGCCGACGACGTCGAGCCCGAAGCTCTCGAAGCGGTCGAGGATGGCGTTGGCGTCCTCATGCCGGCAGGCAACGGCCATGACTTGCGCCGACTTGGCCGCCCGCGCCGCCGCGGGAAGTTCCCAACACCCCATCTCCAGGGAGTCGGGCGGGCAGCGGTGATTGCGGGCCAGTTCCATCCGCGCCATCTGCGTCACGGGCACGGCGCTAGATCGCGGCAGTTCGAGCACGCTGCTGATGAGTTTTTCCCCCGGCACGGCCAGCACGATCCGCCGCCCGATAAACCCGCCGCGGTCGAGCGCGTCACTGAGCCGGCGCACCTCCGCGTCCAGCGGCGTAATCCCGTCCGCGGGCCGCGGCAGCAGCATCGCCGCCGCCACGCGCAGCGTCCCCGTCCCGCGCACGAGTTGCACGGCCTTGATCTCCCGCCGCCCGACGTCAATGCCGATCGGCGAGCGAACGGATTTATGGGACGCGAACATGAATACCTCGCGAAGAAACGCTGAACGCTGAACTCTGAACGCTGAACGGAAGAACAAAGCGCCAGTCCTTCAGCCGCAATATCTGTCGAAGCTTGGATGCTGTCTCGTTTCAGCGTTCAGAGTTCAGCATTCAGCGTTTCCTTTATCCTCCCCGCTGCGTCATGCTCGTAAGGTCGAACATGGGCAGGAACATGCTCAGCGCCACGAACCCGACCAGCAGCCCCAGCGCGATCAGGATGATCGGCTCGAGGATGCTGGTAAGAGATCGGACGATGACCTCGTTGTCCTCGTCGAGGAAATCGGCCATGTTCACGAGCAGCCCTGCCATCTCGCCGCTCTGCTCGCCGGAGCGGATGGCCTCCACGAGCGAAGGGCTGACCAGGTCGGATTCACCAAACACGGCGCTGATGGTCGAACCGCGCGTCACCGCCTGCTCGGCGGCGGCGACGAGGCGCACGTACTGCACGTTGCCGACCGTTTGCCGGGCCAACCCCAGCGCCTCCAGCAGCGGCACCTTCCCCGTCACCAGCACGCCCAGCACGCGCACGATGCGGGCAACTTCAAAGGATTTGACGATCCGCCCGGCGATGGGCATGCGAAGCACGCCGCGGTGGACGATCTCGCGGCCCGACTCCGTCGCGGCCCAGAACTTTCCGCCGACAACGAGCGCGACCAGTCCGCCGAGCATCGCCCACCAATACGATTGCAGCATTCCGCTGAGGGCCATGAGGAATTTTGTCGTGGCCGGCAGCGGCACGTCCATCGATTGGAAAAACCCGGCGAACCGCGGGAGGACGAACAACAGCATCATCATTAGCACGCCCACCGCGACGAACACCAGCAGGCACGGGTAGATCATCGCGCCGACGATGGCGCTGCGGGTCTGGAGCTGTTTGCGCGAGAGCGTTGCGATGCGGTCGAGCATCTTTTCCATATCGCCGCCCGTTTCGCCCGCCGCGACGAGGCTGCGGCAGACGGGGTCGAAGCAGTCCGGATGATCGCCCATGGCCGCGGCAAAACCCGAGCCCTGCTCGACCTTCCCACGGACGTCCGCGATGACAGCGCGCCACGCCGAGTCCTTGCTCTGCCGCTCAAGCGAGCGAAGGGCATCGACGAGCTGCGTGCCGGAACTGGTGAGCACGTAGAGCTGCCGCATGAGCATCGAGAGATTCTTGAGCTGTCGGCTGCGGCCCATGCGCCGGCGTTTGACCGCGTGCGGCCGCTCTTCCCCCCCGGCGCGAATGTCCGTAACGAACAACCCCTGGCGGCGCAGCGTCTCGATCGCGTCAACGACCTCGGCCGCGTCGACGCTGCCGCTCGAGCCCGCGCCCGATGCATCACAGGCCTCGTAGGCGTATTTCATGCGACCCCCGGGAAGGAAGTGCAGAGTGCAGAGTGCAAAATGCAGAGTGCGGGGCGCGGAGCGCCGGATGAAACGCGGCGCACGAGTCCCGTATGCTCAGCGTTCAGCGTTCCGAGTTCAGCATTTCTTTGCGTTATCATGCGACCTCCCGCGCCGGGGCCGCGGCTGGGTCGGCGGTGGCGTCTTCGTTGTGGGTGACGCGGAGGATCTCGTCGAGGCTGCTGCGGCCGTCGAGGGCGAGCTGCACGCCTTCCTCGCGGAGCGTGCGGCCGCCCTGCTTGCGGAACTGGTCGCGCAGCTCGTGCGACGGCGCGGCCTTGTGGATCATCCGCCGAATCTCCGGAGTCACTTCCATCACCTCGTACACGCCGAAGCGCCCTTGGAATCCGCTGTCATGACATTGCTGGCACCCGGAGCCTTTGCGGAACGCGCGGCCGGTCCGGTCGTTGAGGCCGGCGTCCGCCAGTTCCTGCTCGCTGGGGTAATACTTGGTGGCGCACCCTGGGCAAATACTGCGGGCAAGGCGCTGGGCGACGACCCCATTGATGGCGCTGGAAAGCAGGTAAGGCTCAATGCCCATGTCGAGCAATCGGGCGACCGCGCCGGGGGCGTCGTTGGTATGGAGCGTCGCGAGCACCAGGTGACCGGTCAAAGCGGCCTGCACGGCAACGCGGGCTGTCTCTTCGTCGCGGATTTCGCCCACCATGATGACGTCCGGGTCCTGCCGCAGAATGCTGCGCAGCGCCCGGGCGAAGGTCAGACCGACCGCATCATGCACGTGGGTCTGGTTGATCAGGTCGAGCTGATATTCGACGGGATCTTCGATCGTCACAATGTTCAGCTCGGGGCTGCGGACGAGATCGAGGGCGGAATACAGAGTTGTCGTCTTGCCGCTGCCGGTGGGGCCGGTGACCAGCACCAGCCCGTGCGGCTGTTCGAGCATGCGCTTGAACGCCACCATCGCCTCGGTGCGGAAGCCCAGGTCTTCCAGCTTCACCCGCAGGTTTTCCTTATCGAGAATGCGCAGCACCAGCTTCTCGCCCAGCAGCGTGGGCATGCTGCTGACGCGCAGGTCGATTTCGCGCCCTTCGGCGATGATGTGTACGCGCCCCTCCTGCGGCAGGCGCTTCTCGGCGATGTCCATCTTCCCGATGACTTTGATGCGCGAGACGATCGCCGCGTGCATGCCGGCGGGCGGCTTCATCAGGTCGCGCAGCACGCCGTCGATGCGGTAGCGGATACGCGTACCCTTCTTCTCCGGCTCGATGTGGATGTCGCTGGCCTTGTCGCGCACCGCCGTTAGTAGGGTGACGTTCACGAGGTTGATGATCGGGCTGCCGGCGATCATCTTGTCGATGTCCGCCACCGGCCCTTCGTCCACCGATTCGCGCTCGACGACGGAGACGTCTTCCTCGGTGAGCGAGGTGAGGAACGCGTCGAGGTTCCCGTCTCCCGCGGCGTATTTCTTGATGAACTCGCGGACGTTGGCCTCGAGCGCCAGCACCGTGCGGACCTTGCAGCCCGTGAGCGCGCGGAGGCGGTCGATCTTCGGCAGCGCCAGCGGCTCGGTCATCGCGACCGTGAGCGTGCCATGGACCTTGAACATCGGCAGCGCCAGCAGCCGCTCGGCCTCTTCCGCGCCGATGAGCTTGAGCAGCGACGGGTCAATCAGGCCGTGACGGAGCTGGCACCCCTTCACGCCGATGGTCTTGGCCAGCACCTGCACGAGCGTCGAGCCACTGATGACACCCTGTTCCACCAGAAGCTCGCCGAGCATGCGGCCGGTGGCCTTCTGCTGCGCGAGGGCTTTTTGAAGCTGCTCGGGGCTGAGCACGCCCTCGTGGACGAGCGCCTCGCCGATCCGCGCGCGCTTCGGGCCGCCGGCGGGTGCCGGTCTGGCCACCGGCGGCGCGGCGCTCGGGATTGGGAGTTCTTTGCCCGTCACAGGAAACTCCTGACCGCGGCGTTGGCGTCGTCGAAGTGGTCGAAGAGGGTGGCAAGGTCGGTAAGGTCGAGCACTTCGCGAACGGTCTTGTTCGCCGCACACAGGCGCAACGCCTGGCCCACACGCCCCATCTCCTCAGTCACGTCCACCAGCGCCTCGAGCCCCTTGCTGTCCACGTACGGCACGGCCGACAAGTCCACCACGAACCGCCCGAGGCTCGCCGACAGCGCTTCGGTCAGCCGGGCCTTCAACGCAGGCGCATCAGCTTCCACGAGCGCCCCTTCGGGCTTCAACACGGTCACTGCGCCTTGGCGTTGTTCGGTTATCTTCATTGTCAGTTGTCAGTTGTCAGTTGTCAGTTGTCAGTTGCAGGCCAATGCAACGGACAAGGGACAACGGACCACTGACAAATCCTCAAGCGGCCGTCTTCATCGGCAGCGTGATCGTGAACGTGCTTCCCTGGTTGAGTCGTGATTCGACGGTGACGTCGCCGCCGTGAAGGCGGACAACTTCTCTCGCGAGCGTCAGGCCCAGTCCGCTACCGGTGATTTTCGCGACCCGCGGGTCGCGGGCGCGGTAGAAGCGGTCGAAGATCTTCTCGGCGTCCTCGTCACTGATACCGATGCCCGTGTCGCGCACCTGGACGCTCAGCAGCTTCTCGGTGGCTTCGACCACCACGTCCACCTTGCCTGTCTCGGGCGTGTACTTGAGCGCGTTGCCGACGAGGTTGTGCAGGGCCAGCAGAATCTTGTCGCGGTCCCCCTGCACCACCGGGAACTTGGGCGGGAGATGAAACGTGAGCGTGACGTTCTTATCGAGCGCCTGCTGCTGGTAGTCGGCCAGCAGATCTTCGAAGAGCTGGTCGAGGCGCACGTCGTCGGTCTGCAGCTTGAACGAACCGGCCTCGATCTCGGCCACCGAAAGCATCTCGCCGACGATGCGCTCCAGGCGGCGGGTCTCGCCGTTGATGACGTTCAAGCACTTGGAGCGCATCGCCGGGTCGGCCTCGCCGTCCTCGATCGCGGTCTCCACGTATAGGCGGATGTTCGTCAGCGGCGTACGCAGCTCGTGCGTCGCCTGCGCGACGAAGCGGTGCCGTGCCTCTTCGGCGGCGCGTTGCTGGGTGATGTCCTCGATGGTGATCATGGCGGTGCCGCTGTCGTCGCGCCGCACAGGGCGGACGGTGAAGCGCAGCACGCCCGCCGGACCGTCGTCCTTCTGCTCGACGTCCAGCGTCTGCCGGCGGCGGCTCGCGCCGGTCGCCACGTCGCGCACGGCCTGCACCACGCCGGCCACGTCCAGGAATTTGCCGATGTCCTTGCCGGCCAAGTCGTCGCGTTTGCTCCGCAAGAATCCCGCGGCCGCGCCGTTGGCGTATTTTACGCAGCTCTTTTCGTCCACTACGAGCAACCCCTGGGGCAGCGCATCGCATGCGGCATCAAGGTCGCTGCTCGATTCCTGCCGCCGGCCCAGCGCCTCGCGGGCCCGCTCGGCGACGGCCTGACGGCGCACACGGTCGGTTTCGGCAATCACCTGGTTCCACGCGCCGGCCTCAGGGCCCAAATCGGGGCCGATCACCAGCGCGGCCATTGCGGTTTCCCCCGCGGCAACGGCCGCGAGGGCTTCGCGGATCGCCCCCATTGCCCGGAGCTTGCGTCGCATCCGGCGGTAGAGCGCCAGCAGCACCACGAGCGCCGCCGCCCCGATGGTGCCGACACCCGCCATCGCTTCCCATTCTGATCCGTAGCCGATTGACGAAGCAGAGGAGATTTCCAGCTGCGCCTGGCCGCGGCCGGGGATCGCCAGCGGGATGTTCACGCTCGTCCTGGACGCATCGGCCGATAAGGGCGCGCCGCCCGGCCGGGCCTGGGGCCAGGGGGCGGGGAGCTGATGGAGCTTGTTTTCGGAAACGTCGAGCGAGGCCGCGACCTGCCCGTCGGGCAGAACGATCCGGCATGAAGAGAACTCATGGGCACGTGCCGTGTCGGCGACGAGCCTTCGGGCGGCGGAGAGATCGTCTTGTGCGAGCAGCACTTCCGCCGTCTCGGCCAGCAGGTCGCCGGCGGCGCGGGTTTGCGTGGCCCGGCTGGCGTCGAGCACGGTCTGCTGGGTGTGGTGAACCCACCACGCGGAGGCCGACATGACGCACAGGAGCAACGCGGCCAGCGCCAGCCCCGCGGAGGCGACGACGGATTCGCCGTGCGGCAGCAGCCGCGACCGCGGCGCGGATTTCAGGGTATCGATTGGCACGGCGTCCAAGGTCTCTCCAAATGGCCGGACTTCTCAAAGGGTCCACTGCACATATCGGTCATCCCGCCGGGCACTTGACCCCAACGATTAAGGCGCGTGGATAAACCTGCACGGCAATGCGGGCAGCGAGGTTATGGGACGAGGGCGAAATCCGATTGACGAAATCCGATTGACGAAATCCGAAGTCCGAATCAAATCCGATTGACGAAATCCGAAATCCGAATTGAAGGTCTTTATGGCGAAAAGGCGCTTATTCGGATTTCGGACTTTGGACTTCGGATTTCATTCGGACTTCGGATTTCGTCAGTCGGATTTCGGATTTCCATGCCCTCATTCCGTGTGCCGCCCCCGCGATTGGCTTACAATTCCCTTTATGCGCATCGGCCCGATCCAACTCGCCTCCCCCTTCTGCCAGGCCGGGCTCGCCGGCTACAGCGACCGGGCCATGCGCACCGTCGCGCGGCGGCGGGGGTGCGCGTACGCGGTCACCGAGGCGATGCTCGACGTGATCATGCTTAACGGCGGCGAGGGCCTCCGGCGGTCGATCGACATCAGCGACGAAGACCACCCCGTCGCCGGGCAGATCATGGGCAGCGAGCCTGAGACCATGGCACGGGCCGCGCAAATCATGGCCGGGGCGGGGTACGACGTGATCGACCTCAACTTCGCCTGTCCCGTCAAGAAGATCAAAAACAAAGCCCGCGGCGGGCACATGCTGCTGGACGTGGACCGTGGCGTGTCCGTACTCAAGGCCGTCCGCGACGCGCTGCCTCCCGCCGTGCCGACTACCATCAGCCTCCGGCGGGGCTTCGATGATTCGCCCGAATCGACCGACCGCTTCTACCAGCTCCTCGAGTCCGCCTGGGCCGAGGGCTACTCCGCGGTGCGTGTGCATGGCCGCACGGTCGAGCAGAAATACCTGGGCCGGGCGCACTGGCCGTTCCTTCGCGAAGTGAAACAGCGCTACCCGGACAAAACCATCCTCGGCAGCGGCGACGTCTTCACGCCGCAGGACGCCGTGCGCATGCTCGAAGAGACCGGCGTGGACGTCGTCTGGATCGCCCGCGGCGCGATCGGCAACCCGTGGATTTTCCGCCAGGCCCAAACGCTATTGCAGATTGCCCGCTCGCCCGCCGGATTGGGACCGCACGAGGCAGAGCAACATCTCACCCCTCCCACGATCCACGAGCAGCGTGAAGCGCTGGCCGAGCACTTCGCGATCGCGATGCAGATTCACGGCGAATCATTGGCCGGCCGGCGGATGCGAAAGATGGGGATCAAATACAGCCGCTTCCACCCGGAATCGGCGCGGGTCAAATCCGACTTCATCGCGGTTCACAGCCTGCGCGATTGGACGGGCGTGCTGAGCAAGTGGTACGCCGGGGAAGGCCCCGGCGTCTGGCCCGCCGCGGACGCGGCGGACGAGGTGAACGCGGGGGCGGACCTGCAAACGTGCGAGGCTGGCGCATAGGGAATTTCGTGACATGGGCGTCCCGCCCATGCTGGACGTGTCGGGTTTATGGAGATTCTGCTGACAGGACTCTTCTGGTAATTCGGACGCATCAGGCACGGGCGGGACGCCCGTGTCACGGGAGAACTGTAGGATGCCACACGGGCTGTGAAACTACTCGGGGCGTTCTACTCGGCCGACAAAGCTGCGGCGACATCGACCTCGAAACCCTGAAGCAAAACGGAAGTGGCCTTCCCTCCGCCGTGCGCCTCGCAGGCGACGACGTAGTGATCGCCCGAAAGTGTCAGCACCGTGATGGTTTGCTCCCGCGGGTCAACGATCCAGTATTCGGGAATTTTGGCGAGCGCGTAATCACGCCGTTTTTCTTCCAGGTCGCGCTGGCGGCCCTCGTCGCTGACGATTTCCATCACGAGGTCGGCCCCCTCCCAAAAATCATTGCCCATGCGGCCGGCGTGTTCGGCGAGCATGAAGACGACGTCGGGCTCCCGATATTTGCCGGGCTCAAGGCGAACGCGCAGCGGGGCGATCAGCGCCCGGCCCAGCTTGCGGGCGCCGATGAATGCCCGGAGCGCATCAAAGAGAAACACGACAATGAGCTGGTGCCGTTGGGTCGGCATGGGGAGGACCTCAACGTACCCGTGGGTGAACTCGACCAAATGATTTGTGTCTAACGAGAGATAATCGCGGTCGCTCCAATACCCTTGATCGGGATAGAGCTTCGCGATTGCCCATGCGGGTTCGCTTGAGGGCTTGGGCCGTTCAGTTCTAGCCGGAATGGTGCTCATGGATTGTCGCCTCTCGTGATGCCAATGGGCGCTGGAAACATTATAACGGCCCAATGCACTCCCGCACACCCCCGCGCAATCGTCTTGCCAAACCGCTGCCTGAAGAGTGGCGGAAGTTCCTCGTTTCCAGCGGGGTTCCCAAGCGCAAGTACACCGCCGTGTGCAGGGCGACGGTTGCGGGCGGGCGGGTGATCGAGGAACTGATCGTCGAGGAGGGGTGGGTCATTGCCCTGAGCAAGAAGCACCTTGCGGGAATCTTCGAGGAGCGGATCGATTTTGACCCCCGGCTAATTACCGACCTGGAGATCGTTCAGGTCGCGTAGGGAAAGTAAAAAGTAAAAAGTGGAAAGTAAAAAGTGAATGCGGAATCCCGGGCATCTGGGATTCCGCATTCACTTTTCACTTTCCACTTTTCACTTTCCACTTTTTACTTGTTTATCCTCCCGTGCGCCGGGGGACGCCGGAGCGGTTGACGTCCGCGCCGAAGGTCTGGTTACGGCCCTGCTCCTTGCGGCCGGTGGGCAGGGCGTTGAACTTCTTGTTTTGCGACGGGTTCTGCAAAAAGCTGTGGGCGCTCTGCCCGACCGGCTTGTGCAGGTTTTCCTTCATCTGCCGGAACGCGGCGCTTTCGCCCTGCTGCGGGGCGTTGCTGGCGGCGGCGACTTCATCTTTGCGCGCCACGAGCTTGGCCGCGGTGGACGCGGCCAGCGACGTGTCGATGAGCGGCATGCCCGCCGGGGGGGCGGATTTCGCAGACGCCTTCGGGGGCTTCCGCGCCGGCGCCTTCTTCGCGGCGGCGGGAGTTGCGGCGGTCGGTTCTTTCTTCGCTTTTGCCATGTCGGTTGCTCCTGTTCACCGCGATTCTATACGGAGCGGGGGCCGGGGGGAAATGGCGGGGAAGTGCAGAGTGCGGAGGTGGGGGAGGAGCCAGAAGCGAGGAGCCAGGAGCCAGGAGAAGAGCGCACGGAGTCCGGCGCTGCCTGCGGTGAGTGAAGTTGAACCGAGGACCGCGTCCAATCGTTCACGCCGGGTACGAGCGACAGCGAGGCCCCGGATCCTTCAGCAGCGCGGGAATTTCCTGGCCCTCGAATCCGGGGCCTCGCTTTCAGCTCGTACCCGGCGTGAACGGAAATTCATCCTCAAGCACTGAGCACACATCTCCCGACTCCTTGCACTCTTCTACTGGCTCCTGGCTCCTGGCTTCTGGCTCCCGGCTCCTCCCCTGTTTCAGCACTTGGCATTCTCCGCTACCGGTCCTCGAAGCTCACGGCCTTTTCCACGTCCGCGAACGGCTTGCCGTCGAGCTCGGCGTAGGGGGAGAGGAGATAGTTGAGGGGTTCGCCTTGCATCCCCGGGAACTTGAGATCGCGGCCGAGGCTCATCGCGACGCGGTTGGGGTCGAGGCTTCCGAAGTAGAATTCTCTCAAGGGGGCTTGCTTCCAGGCTTCGGAGCAATCGACGGGGACCCAGCCGAATTGCGGGGACCAGAATTCCGACCAGCAGTGGTAGCCCTCGACCTTTCCCGAGCGGGCGCCGGCGGGAATTTGGAAGCCGATCTCGAAGCGCGCGGGGATGTGCTGGGCGCGGGTAAGGGAGATGAAGAGGGCGTGAAAATCGGTGCAGTTGCCTTTGCCCACGGTGCAGGCGCGGGCGGTGTCGCCGCGACCCCAACCGGGGGCGACCTTGTCGTAGGCCATGTGGGCGATGACGTAGTCGTAGATGGCGCGGCATTTGGAAACGGCATCCGTATGGCCGGCGGTGATCTGATCGGAAAGCGCCCGGATGCGGTCGTCGAT
>JAQGHP010000713.1 GCA_028288775.1 Phycisphaerales bacterium
GCGAAGCCTGGGCAGATCTTCATGCCCCAGTGCGGGCTCGCGCCGGGGTTCGTATCCATCGCGGCGAACAACCTCGCCGCGGACTTCGACCATCTCGATTCCGTGCGGCTGCGGGTCGGAGCGCTCCCGCAATTTCCGACCAACGAAATGAAGTACAACCTCACGTGGTCCACGGACGGGTTGATCAACGAATATGGCAATCCGTGTGAAGCCATTCACGAGGGCCGCCGAATCGAAATCCTGCCGCTGGAGGGGCTCGAGCATTTCTCGCTCGACGGCGTGGACTATGAAGCGTTCAACACCTCCGGCGGCGTCGGCACGCTCTGCGAAACGCTTGCCGGCAAGGCCCGCTCGCTCGATTACAAGACTATCCGCTACCGCGGGCACCGGGATTTGATGTGCTTTCTGATGAACGAACTGCGGCTCAACGATCGCCGCTCGCTGCTGAAGGACATCCTGGAAAACGCCGTCCCCGTCACCCCGCAGGATGTGGTGCTGATCTTCTGCACCGTGACGGGCCAGAAGGACGGGAGGCTGTTGCAGGTGACGGATGCGCGAAAGATCTACGCCGGCAGTTGCTACGGCGACCGCTGGAGCGCCATCCAGATCACCACCGCCGGCAGCCTGTGCGCGATCATCGATTTGCACTTCGCCGGCCTTTTGCCCGACCGCGGCTTCGTGCGGCAGGAGCAGGTAAAGCTGGAGGATTTTCTGGCCAACCGTTTCGGCGCCTGCTACGCGAACGCGACGACGGACCTGGCGGTGAAAATGCCGGCGAGAGTGTAGACGCTTGCTTTGGCTCGTCTCCATCGAAACGAAATCGAACGCCGAGACGCAGAGGAAAACTCGGAGGCAGAATTGACGGTCTGGATGCCCGCTCCCGTCGAAGGTTCAATCCCCTCAATTTGTATTAGTTTTCTCTGTCCTACCTCTGCGCCTCGGCGTCTAGGCGTTCGATTTATTCCGCAAGTGAGAACCGCGTTCGTTTCCCCGCATCTCTATGGCGACTTGGCGTTCATTCATTCTTTCCGACCATCGAAGGCCATAGGATTGATACCGGTAGTTTGCATGGGATGAATTCTGACGAGGCGAATGATGCCCGACCGACTCTTTAATTCCGACGCCATTCTTCATCGCCTCAAGCTCGCCTCGGACAATCCGGGTGTGGGCGGCGGAGGAGTCTGGCACCTGAGCACAGGCCCGTCGCTGAATGTTCGCTCGCCGGTTGATGGGCGGACCCTGGCGACGATCCGGACGGCGAGCGCGGCCGACGTTGAAGTCGCGATTGATCGTGCGGCGGAAGCCTTCAAACCGTGGCGGAGCGTCCCGGCCCCGCATCGGGGCGAGCTCGTCCGCCGACTCGGGATCAAGCTGCGGGAGCGCAAGGCGGAACTCGCCGCGCTCGTGTCTTGGGAATCGGGGAAAATCACGCAGGAATCGCTCGGCGAAGTACAGGAGATGATCGACATCTGTGACTTTGCCGTGGGCCTATCGCGGCAGCTTCACGGCCTCACCATTGCCAGCGAGCGCCCCGGCCACCGGATGATGGAGCAGTGGCACCCGCTGGGCCCGGTGGGCGTCATCACCGCGTTCAACTTTCCCGTCGCGGTCTGGGCGTGGAATGCAATGCTCGCGCTCGTCTGCGGCGACACCGTCCTCTGGAAACCTTCGGAGAAAACTCCTCTCACCGCCCTCGCGTGCCACCAACTCGCGGCCGAGGTCTTGGCGGAAATGCCTGAGATTCCGCAGGACGTGCTGGGCGTGGTGGTCGGGGCGGGGGCGGATATCGGGCAGGCGCTGGCGGATTCGGAAAAGCTGCCGCTGATATCCGCGACGGGCTCGGTGCGGATGGGAAGGGCGGTGGCGAAGACCGTCGCCCGGCGACTGGGCCGGTCGCTGCTGGAACTGGGCGGGAACGGGGGGATGATCCTCACGCCGTCGGTGGATTTGGAATTGGCGGTGCGAGCGATCACGTTCTCGGCCGCGGGAACGGCGGGGCAACGCTGCACCACGCTCCGCCGGCTCATCGTTCACCATTCCATCCGGCGACAAGTGACCGACCGGCTCGGCGGAATTTTCGCGCGGCTCAAGATCGGCAACCCGCTGGAGCATGGCGTGCTGGTCGGCCCGCTGATCGACGCGCGGGCGGCCGAACTGATGGAGGCGGCATTGAAGGCCGCCGCGGGGGATGGCGGAATCGTTCACGGCGGGGGGCGCGTCACGGAGGGCGTTCCCCCCGGCGGCGTCTACGTTCGTCCCGCGATCGTCGAAATGCCCGCGCAAACGGCGATCGTCCAGGAAGAAACTTTCGCGCCGATTCTCTACATCATCGGCTACGAAACGCTCGACGAAGCGATCGCCCTCCACAACGGCGTGCCGCAGGGCCTTTCGTCCGCCATCTTCACGTCCGACCTCCGCGAGGCCGAAAAGTTCCTCGCCCCCGCGGGCAGCGACTGCGGCATCGCCAACGTCAACATTGGCACCAGCGGCGCAGAAATCGGCGGCGCATTCGGCGGAGAAAAACAAACCGGCGGCGGCCGCGAATCCGGCTCTGACGCCTGGAAGGCCTACATGCGCCGGGCGACCAATACGATCAATTACTCGAACAGCCTGCCGCTGGCGCAGGGGATTAGCTTTGAGGCATGAGGGGTGAAACATGAAACGTGAAACGTGAAACGTGCGAAGACGATGCTGACAAATCTTCTTACGTTCCACGTTCCACGCACCACGTTTCACGTGCGGCGTCTTGAAATCCATGCAACTCCGGTGATGATCCGAGCTATGTAGGGTGGGCGTACTCGCCCACCGTTTTCCGTAGACTAGCGCAATCAGTTGGTGGGCGAGTACGCCCACCCTACGGGATCACTCACCATCCATAACGCATGACCACATCGACCCCGCTGACTTCCGAATCCCTCTCCGAGCCGCGATGGTGGTGGCAACGATTGAACCGCTATCACTGGTACGTGTTGGTCATCTGCGCGCTGGGGTGGATGTTCGATTGCGCCGACCAGCAGATATTCACCGCCTCGCGGTCGATCGCGATGAGCGATTTGATCCAATTCAAGCCCTCCTCCTACGGCGGCAGCATCGATGAGTATCGGAACTACATCGGCAGTTGGGCCACAACACTGTTCATGGTCGGCTGGGCGACCGGCGGACTGCTGTTCGGAACCATCGGCGACAAATGGGGCCGAGCCAAGACGATGGCCCTGACGATCTTCCTCTATGCCACGTGTACGGGCCTGAGCGCCCTGGCGCATAACTGGCAGGAATTCGCCATGTCGCGGCTCATCACTGGTTTCGGTGTGGGTGGCGAATTCGCGGCAGGCGCTTCGCTCGTCGCGGACGTCATGCCGCAAAAAGCCCGCGCACAGGCGCTCGGGTTGCTCCAGGCGTTATCTGCCGTGGGCAACATCATCGGGGCGGGGATGCTTCAAGTGGCCTCCTGGCTCGCCAATGGTGAAGAGCATTGGAAGTGGCGTTATCTCTATTGGTTCGGCGCGCTGCCAGCGATTGTCGCCGTGCTGGTGATGGCTCGGATGAAGGAACCCGAGACTTGGGTGCAGGCAAAGAAGGCCGCCGCCCGGGGAGAGGGGAAACAGATGGGCCGAATCGGCGACCTCTTCACCGACCCGCGCTGGCGGCGCAATACTCTGGTCGGCTTGGCGCTGGCGATTTCAGGCGTCATCGGGCTTTGGAGCATCAGCTTCTACAGCCCCGAGTTAATCGATTCTTCGTTCCCCAAAATGTCGACGGAGACGGGCACCCGCATCGCTGCGGTGCTCATTGAAAGCGATTCTGCGCTCTCCGCGGCCGTCTCGGGATTTAACCCCGAGGACAAAAAGGCTTACGCGAATTTGCTCAGCCGCACGGTGTCGCGCGGGGAGAAAGTCCCGGGCGATCCGTCGGCAGTCCGTTTGAGCGCCGAGCGGAAAGCGAAGATGACCGAGCTGCTTTCGCACCAGATGCCCAAGGCGCAGATCGATACGCTCAAATCCAAGGCGCTGATCCTTCAGCAATGCGGGGCGTTCGTCGGAATGATCGGCTTCAGTATCCTGGCGACGCGCATCGGCCGCCGATGGACGTTTGCCATCTCCTTCGTCGCGGCGTGGGCGAGCATCTACATCGTCTTCCTCGGCTTCCATCAACCCGAGCAGATCTGGTATCTCTACCCGCTCCTGGGCGTTTGCACGTTACTTCCTTTCGGCGGGTATGCCGTCTACTTCCCCGAGTTGTTCCCCACGCGCCTGCGCACGACCGGGACGGGGTTCTGCTACAACGTCGGGCGCTACGTCGCATCTCTTGGTCCGCTGGCATTCGCGAGCGTCGCCGCGACGCTGGTCGGGCGCTTCGACACGCCCGCCTTCCGCGTGGCGGCTTTGATCGTTTCGTCGATCTATATTGTGGGAATTGTGGCCGCGTTCTGCGGCCCGGAGACAATGGATCAGCCGTTGCCGGAGGACCAGAGAATGGCGGCGCATTGAGCAACTGGAGCAAGCGTCAATTGAGGTGGGCTCGGAGCGGAACACCATCTGACTCTCTCGCTTGTCCCGAGTGTGAGGGAGAGGGGACTAGGGCGGGCATTCTGCCCGACCGGGGCGACACGCCCCGGCTCTGAAATATTGCTGACAGCGTCGGAATCGTCACCCCGCGCCGCCTCGCATTCACTCCGCCGTAAACTGCTTGTACTTCTCGTCCAGCTTCGCGTCCGCCGCCATGCCGGCGTGGATGATCGCGCGGTGGCGG
>JAQGHP010000717.1 GCA_028288775.1 Phycisphaerales bacterium
GCCGGCTCCCGCTGCGGTCAAACCTGCGGCTGTTGCGGAACCGGCCGTCCGGTCCCTCCGCGAGCTGTTGCAGGCCGACGCGGCGGTCCGCCTGTCTGTTCCCGCCGAGCAGTTGCAGATCACCTTCAACCCCGCCGACGAGAAAATTCTGAATCTGGCCGAGCCGCAGTTCAAATTCAATCTGGAACCGCGCCGCCTTTTCGGCCTGGGCGATGTCGCGTGGGACGTGCTGATCGTCACCGAGACGGGCACGAAGAAAGTGCCCGTCGCCGCCACCGCTCGGGCCTGGCAGCGGCAACTCGTGCTCAATCGTCCGCTGGCGTACCGCCAGGTGATCCGTGCCGACGACCTTATCGAACGCCGGGCCTTGGTAGACCGCCTGCCCGATGAGCCGCTGCTCACGTTCAATCAGGCGGTAGGCCAGGAGGCCGCCCGCGACCTGAAGCCCGGGACGGTGCTTACCTCGCGGATGGTCGATCCGGTGGCCCTGGCCAAGTCCGGCCAGTTCATCACCGTGACGCTGGCGCAGGGAAATGTGCGGGTGAAGACCGTCGCCCGCGCCATGGAAGGCGGCTCATTCGGCCAAAGCATCCGGGTAAAAAACGAAGCGACGCTCGAAACATACGAGGTGGTCCTGACGGGCCCGCAGGAGGGGACGATCAGCCCGCCGCCGGCCAACCACAAGGTCGCCGCGACCGGCACGGAGTAGTTTTCCGACGACGATCCAATGGAGTAATGAATGAAAGTTAACAATCGGTTTTCCACGGGCCTCGGTTTCCTGGGCGCAACTTGGGCCGGCGCTGCGCTGGCGTTGGGGCAGGCCGCGCCGCAGCCTTCGCAGGACGCGGCCGAGTCCCGGCCCGCCGTCGTGCATACCGAACGTTCCGCGGGCAGGCCGGCGAACAATAACGCCGCCGCCCAGGCCGGCGCGATGATGTCGCGCACCGGGGGGTCGCTGCTGAAGGCGTCTCTTGTCGCCCCGCCCGACCCCGGGCAGGCCAAGCTCTCGCAGGTCAGCTTTTTTGCGGTGCCCGAGAAGGAACCGAAGACGCTCAAGAAGCATGACCTCCTCACGATCATCGTTCGCGAAGAGAGCCAGATGGACTCGAAGGCGACCACAGACCTGACGAAGGACGTGGAGTTCAAGGCCGCGGTGAACCAGATGATCAAGCTGAAGCTCGCCAGCGCCTCGATATACGGACTGGCGACTCCCGCCGCGACGCCCGCGGTGGACTTCACCAGCGACCGCACGTTCAAGGGCGACGGCGAAGTAAAGCGGGACGATTCGCTCACGGCCCGCATCACCGCCGAGATCCTCGACGTGAAGCCCAACGGCACGTTGGTTGTGCAGGCCCGCAAGCGCATCAAACACGATGAGGAAGATCAGCAGTTCATTCTCACGGGCACCTGCCGGGCCGAAGACGTCAATGCCGACAACACGCTTTTGAGTACGCAGATCTACGATCTCGAATTGCAGAAAAATACCAAGGGAAGCGTCCGAAGCGCCACGGAACGCGGACGGATACCGAAATTATTGGACTTTATTAACCTGTTCTAACGATGAAGAACGTGTCAGAGGGAAGTAGTCAATTGCCAGTTGTCAGTTGTCAGTAAGTGAAGGCAATTGGCGATCAGCTGTACGGTGGGCGAACTCGCGCACCATCGGCTTTAGAGACGGCAACGCGGTGGGCGAGTACGCCCGCCCTGCATGGGCTGACCACTGACCACTGACCACTGACCACCAATGCGAAAGCTCCCGCCCATTCTCGTCCTCATCGTGCTCGCCCTGGCCAGTTCGGCGCAGGCGGTCAAGATTGCGGACATCACACGGCTTAGCGGGCAGCGCACCAACGTGCTCACCGGGTTGGGTCTTGTGTATGGATTGAAGGGCACGGGCGACGGGGGCGATTTTACCGCCGCGATTCAGCCGCTGGCGGCCATGCTCGGCAAGTTTTCCGATCCTGTCAGCGTTCAGCAACTCACCAAGGTGCAGAACGTGGCGGTCGTCAACCTTACCGCCACCATCCCCAACACCGGCGCACGGCAGGGCGATCATATTGACGTGCGCATCGCCAGCATCGGCGACGCTTCCACCCTCAAAGGCGGCCGCCTGTTCGTCTGCCCGATGATGGGGCCGCTGGCCGGCAGCGGTATTTTCGCATTGGCCGAGGGGCCGATCGATCTGGAAGACCCGAGCAACCCCAACGTCGGCGTAGTCCACGGCGGGGCGGTGATGGAAGAAAACCTGGTCGTTTCCTCCGTGGAAAATGGCCGCTTCAGCCTCATTCTCGAAGCCCCCTCCGCCAACTGGACGACCGCCAGCGCGATTTCAAAAGTCATCAACGATGCCGAGAGCCCCAACGGCGAAGTGATTGCCGTGGCCGTGGACGCGAAGGAAGTCGTGGTGGTGATCCCGCAGGCCGAGCGCGAGCGGCCGGACAGTTTCATCAGCCGCGTGCAACAGCTCCCGGTTCGCATGGTGCCGAGCGAGGCGCGGGTGCGGATCAACAAGAGCACGGGCACGCTGATCGTAACCGGCGACGTGGAAATCAGCCCCGTGGTCATCAGCCACAAAGGCCTGACGATCCAGACGACCACGCCCCCGCCCGTCGCGTCGGCCAGAAACCCGCTCGTCGCGACCAAGGACACCGTCGCGATCGACACCGCCAATCAGGGCGGGGCGCGCCTGCAGGACCTGGTCGCCGCCCTCGAGCAGTTGAAGGTGCCGGTCGAGGACCGCATCACGATCGTCAAGGAACTCTATAACACCGGCAAGCTGCACGCGAAATTGATCGAAGAAAACTAGGGCCGGGCAGGAGCCGGGCCGCAAAATCGCACAATGCGTCGGAGACGCGACATGATTCACGCACACCACGCACCCCATCAAACCGGCGGCCCCATGGACCTGCTCCATCGGCCGGCCCCGCCCTCCAAGCACGACCAGTTGGTCAAGCACTCGCAGCACCTCGTCGCGCAGACGTTCTTCGGCACGTTGCTCAAGCAAATGCACGAGGGGCCGTTTAAGTCGAAGATTTTTGACGGCGGCCGTGGCGGGCAGGCGTTTTCTTCGCTGCTCGATCAGCATCTTTCGGAGCACATGGCGCGCGGCGCGGGCCACAAACTGGTGGACGGCATGGTCCGCCGCATTGAGAAGAAGACGGGCACGGAAGGCCCCAAGGCAGAGCCGAAGAAGTCAGAGGCCCAGGCGCAATTTGAGCGGTCCGGATATCGGAAAGCGCCGGTCCGGGGAGGCAAAGGCTATGTCCCGGCAAATATCCGAGCTTGAACAGATCCTGCAACAGCTCATCGCCGAGCACCGCAAGCTGCTCGTCTACGTCGAGTCGCAGCAGGCGGCGATGAAGAAATTCGACCTCAAGGCGATGGGCGACTCGGCGAATTTGCAGGAGGCCTGCCGGCTGCGGATCGGCACGATCGAACGCCGCCGCCGCATCGTGGTGACGCAAATCGCAGCACAGCTCAAGGTCCCGGAGCCGGTGACGGTTGGGCAGATCGCCGGCCTCTACCCGCCGCGGGCCAAGGCGCTGTTGCTGTTGCGTGACGAGCTCAAAGGGCTGGCCGAGCAGATTCGATCCAGCACGTACGTGGCCGGCAAAATCACTGGCGCAGTCCTGGGCCACCTCAACACGGTGGTCCGTCTGCTCGCCGGCGCGGTCGAAAAGGCCGGCATCTACAACAAACACGGCGTCCCCCAGGTGTCCAAGCGAATCGGTGTGATGGAAACAGTGGGATAAGAAGAGTGCTGAGGACTGAGGACTGAGGACTGAGTAAGAAGGCAGTCGTGGTCTGCCTTCTTACTCAGCCCTCAATCCTCAGTCCTCAGTCCTACGCATATGACTCTCATCGGCGCACTCAACATCGGCCAATCCGCACTCGCCGTGCAGCAGGCGGCGTTGCAGGTCACCGGCAACAACATCTCCAATGCCGGGAACGCCGACTACACGCGCCAGACCGCCATCACCACTCCGGGCAGCGACCAGCAAATCTCGCCGGGAATCTTCGTCGGCTCCGGGATCGACCTGAGTTCCATTCAGCGGCAGATCGACGAGTCATTGCAAAACCGTGTCCGCAGCTCGACCAGCGACACCCAATCCGCCAACACCGCGCAGGAATGGCTGTCGCGCGTCGAATCCACTTTCAATGCACTGGGCGTGAACAACCTTTCGTCCCAGATGAGCAGCTTCTCGACGAGCTGGTCCGCCCTCGCCAACAACCCGCAGGGTTCGGGCCTTCGCCAGACCGTCCTCCAGGCGGGAGACGGCCTGGCACAAACGTTCACCGACACGCGCGCATCGCTCGACGGAACGCAGAGCGATCTCCAGGCGCGCCTGGCCGCCCAGGCCAAGGCCGCGGACGGGTTGGCTCAACAGGTTGCTACGCTGAACGGCAGCATCGTGGTAGCCGAGGGCGGCAGCAACGGACAGGCGAACAATCTCCGCGACCAGCGCGACGCGACCCTCAAGCAACTTTCCCAGCTCATCGACATCAAGACCGTGAGTCAGGACAATGGCAGTGTGAACGTGTACGTCGGCTCCGAGCCGCTGGTTGTCGGTACGACCAATCAGGGTGTCGCCGTCAAGCAGACGGTCGTGAACGGCCAGCCGGTATCGTCGGTGGTGTTCAAGTCGAACAAGGGGCCCATCCCCGTCACGTCCGGCGAAATCGGGGCGCTAACCACTGCCCAGGGCCAGATCACGAGCACCACCGCCCAACTCGATACGCTCGCCCACAACCTGATTTTCGAGTTGAACAAGCTTCACTCTTCGGGCCAGGGGCTCGAAGGTTTCAGCACGGTAACCGCCTCGAATGCGGTGGCCGATCCGACCGCGGCCCTTACCGCGCCGGCGGCGGGTCTGGCCTTTACGCCCAACAACGGCAGCTTCGTCGTTTCGGTCCGCCAGAAGTCCACCGGCCTCATGACCAGCACGCTCGTCCCGGTCCATTTAACCGGGGCGGCGGGCGACACGACGCTAAACGCATTGGCTGCGAGCCTGAGCGCCATCAACGGGGTTACCGCCACGATCACCGGCGGCAAGCTGCAGATTTCCGCCGCCAGCAGCGCGGTCGACATCAACTTCAGCCAGGACAGCAGCGGCACGCTCGCTGCCTTGGGCATCAATACGTTCTTCACCGGGAAAGATTCGTCTGACATGGGGGTAAACCAGACGATCCAAAACGACACGACCCTGATTGCGGCGGCGAAGAACGGTGACAAGACCGACAACCAAACGGCCCTCGCGATCGCCGCCCTGCAATCGCAGCCGCTCACGAGCCTGAACGGCACGAGCCTGACCGACAGTTACCAGTCGATCGTGAACGGCATCGCCGGGCAGGTCGCCACCGCGACGACCAGTGCCGCGGCCGCCAAGGCGATCAACGACACGCTCACCGCGCAGCGCTCCTCATTGAGTGGGGTGAGCATCGATGAGGAAGCGATCAACCTCGTCCGCCAGCAGAACGCGTTTCAAGGAGCCGCGAAACTGATTACGACCGTGAATGCCATGATGCAAACGGTCTTGAATATGTTGCCGTAGCAAATCCCTTCGATCGCAAATGTCATCATGAACATCCAGCCCCTCCAACTCGCCCGCGTCAGCAACCTGCTCTCCTCGAGCATTACGCAGACGCAGCTCACCGCGACCGAGCAGCAGTTGCTGGACGTGGAGAATCAGCTCTCGACCGGCAAGCGCATCTCGCAGGCGAGCCAGGATCCGGGCGCGGCGTCGATCGCCATCCAGTTGCAGAAGACGCTCGACACCCGCCAGGCGTACATGGGCAACCTCACCCAGGCCCAGAGCCAGCTCGGCCAGGTGGACACCACACTCAATAACCTCACGCAGCTCGTCCAGCAGGCGCAGAGCATCGCCTCGGCGAACGTCGGATCGACCGTCACCGCCTCGCAGCGACAGGGGGCTTCGGCGGTCGTCGATTCCCTCTACAGCCAGGCCGTCAGCCTCGCCAACACGCAGTTCGAGGGCGCTTACCTCTTCGCCGGGGACAAGGCGACCGCGCCGCCCTTCGTCGCTACCGCAGGTGGCGTGCAGTTCGTCGGCTCGACCAACGTCCTGCAAAACACCTACGACGCGCACACCAATCTGCCGTTCATGGTCAGCGGCGCTGACGTCTTCGGCGCGCTCTCCAGCCGCGTGCAGGGAACCACGGACCTCACGCCCAACCTCACTGCACAGACGCGCCTCGCCGACCTCCGCGGCGCGAACGCCACCGGCGTTCATCTGGGCTCGATCCTGCTAGGTAACGGGACCACGACCAAGCTCGTCGATCTCTCCCATGCGGACAACGTTGGCGACGTGGCCAATGCCATTAATGCCGCGGGACTCGGCAATATCAGCGCGTCGATCACCGGGCAGGGCCTGACGCTCTCGACGACCGGCGGCGACAACATCACGGTGCAGGATGTGGGGGGCGCCACGACCGCGGCCGATCTGGGCATCGCGCGCGCCACGGGCGCCGGCGCGGGCACCGCGCTTGTCGGGGCGAACGTCAAGCCCAATCTCACCGTCCTCACGCCCGTGTCGGCGCTAAACGCCGGCGTGGGCATCGATCTCACGCACGGCCTGAAAATTACCAACGGCTCGAATTCCGCCACGGTCACCTTCGCCGCTTCGGCCACGGTCGGCGACCTGCTGAACACGATCAACGGATCGGGCGTCGCCGTGCAGGCTCAAATCAACTCCGCGGGAACGGGGATCGACATCCTCAACCCGACACAGGGTACGCAACTGACGGTCTCGGAGAATGGCGGCACGACCGCCGCCGACCTCGGCGTGCGTAGCTTCGGGCCCGCCTCGCCTCTCAGTGAGCTGAACAACGGCAACGGCGTTCATCTCGCCACCGGCGGGCCGGATTTCAACATCACCCGCAGTGACGGCACCACCTTCAGCGTAACCCTCGCGGGATCGGTGACGGTGCAGGACGTCATCAACAAGATCAACACTGCCTCGGGCGGCGTTGGCCTCACCGCGGCGTTCTCCAATACCACGAATGGCATCACCCTCACCGACACCGCCGGTGGCGCGGGAACGCTGACAATCGCGCAAGGGAATTATTCCACCGCAGCCACCGACTTAGGCCTCACGTCCGCCCCCGCCGCGGGCGGGACGATCACCGGCGCAGACGTGAATCCCGTCACGGCCTCGGGCGTTTTCGCGAATCTCGACAAACTGCGGAAGGCGCTGAACAACAACGACCAGGCCGGCATCACCGCCGCCGCCCAGGGACTGCAGGGTGATTACGATCGCGTAGTCCGCGTCCGCGGGCAGGCGGGCGCGCGTGTGCAGGAGATGCAGTCGCGCCAAGGCCAGTTGCAGGACCAGAACCTCGCGACGCAGACGCTGCTCTCGCAGATGACGGATACGGACTTTGCCGCGACGGTCGCGAAGTTCCAGACGCTGCAAACTTCCCTGCAGGCGACCCTCGCCACTTCGGCGAAGGTGCTCCAGGAATCGCTGCTCAATTTCCTCGGGTGATGTGGAACGGCGTTTGCTCTGAATGAGCAATGTAGATTGTAATACGTTAAAATGCAGTAAAAATGGGGTGGGGCGCAGAAAAGGTTGCCGGTTGCGGCAAGGACTGCGCGGGACGGTGAGAAGTGTGGCCCGGGCGCGATGTCGGGCGCGTAACGGAATTTGTAAGAAACGTGTCCGCGGCGGAGCCCGCGGACTGCAATGCAGTAACGGCCTGCGGCGGAGTCCGCGGGCTCTCCGGCGGCGGGGCCGCCGCCGGAGCCACGGCTTTCCAAGCCGGGGGAAACGCGGGCGAAATCCCGCGACACGAATGGAGTTCGCATGGAGATCCAGACCTCACGGTTCGGGGAAATGGCGGTCGAAGACGATCGCATCATGACTTTCCCAAATGGGCTGCTCGGCTTCCCCGACCACACGCGCTTCGCGCTGATCAAGACGGGCGCGGAAAATTACTTTTTCTGGCTCCAGTCGGTCGACGAGCCGAACCTCGCGTTTGTCGTCACCGACCCGGTCATCTTCTTCAAGGACTATGAGGTCCCGGTGCGCGAGGAGATGCAGCAGGAGCTGCGCCTCACCGACCCCTCCTTCCTGCAGGTGTTCGTCATCTGCAATAAGGTCGGGGAGTGGCTCACCGGAAACCTCCTGGGCCCCCTGGTGGTCAATGCCGAAAACCGGCTGGCCCAGCAGGTGGTCCTCACCGAGAAGAAGTGGACGACCCGCCAGCCGCTTCTCAAGCTCCAGTCGGAAATTCCGCTGGCCAAATCGGCCTGACGGCGCGGGCATGCGGGGCGCCCCACGCCCCAAAATGCCTCAGGCCGTCGCGCCAGTCCCGGCAGAACCCCCATGCTCACGGCGCGGGGGCGAAACCGCGGCCCGGCGGGCGGAACTTACGCACCAGGGAATGCATCGGCGGGCTATAGTCCTAGTGACTGGCCCGGCGATGTCCTGCGACAAGGATGTCGCGGGTTATCGGTCCATCCCGCAGCCGCGCCCCGCAAGGCGCCGCTTCGTCGGACGGGCCCCTTACCCAGGAAGGAGCCACTATGTTGGTGCTGTCCAGGCAGCGGGACGAGACGATCATGATCGGCGACGACATCGAGGTCACCGTGGTAGACATCCGCGGCGACAAGGTTCGTCTGGGGATCAATGCCCCCAAGGAGATCAGCGTCCACCGCAAGGAAGTATATGACGCCATCCGCCGCGAAAATCGGGCGGCGGCGCAGGTAAAACCCGAGGACCTTTCGGGCCTCGGGAAAATCGGCCCCAAACCCCAACCCGGGGACCAGAAGAAGTGAAGTGTGTCATTCGTCGGTTGTCCGTTGTCAGTGGTTGCCCGCATAAACTAGCAACCGTGCAACCGACAACTGACGACTGACGAATCAAGCGGCCCCACGGATCGGGGCTTCTGCACTCCGGCGGCCTCACACGCACCGGATGGCCTTTAGCAATCATGGAGGATTGCACATGTCCCGCATCAATACGAATGTCGCCTCCCTTACCGCCCAGCTCGGGCTGGCCCGATCGCAGCAGACGTTGAACACCACGCTGCAAAGGCTCTCCTCGGGTCTGCGCATCAACACCGGCGCCGACGACCCGGCCGGCCTCATCGCCAGCGAATCCCTGCGCAGCGAGCTTGCCGGCATCAACCAGGCCGTCGATAACTCGCAGCAGGCCGGCAACGTCATCTCCACCGCGGAGGGCTCGCTCAACGAGGTCTCCTCGCTCCTGTTGAACATCAAGTCGCTGGTCGTGCAGGCGGCCAACAGCGGCGCGCTCTCGCCCGACGAGATCGCGGCCAACCAGCTCCAGGTGGACTCCGCCGTCGAAAGCATCACGCGCATCAGCGCCACGACGACCTTCGCCGGTCTGCACCTCATCAACGGCAACCTCGACTACCTGACGAGCGGTGTAGACACGAACGCCATCAAGTCGCTTGACATCGCCCAGGCGCATCTCGGGACCAACCCCAACCTCCCCGTGCAGGTGAACGTCATCACCAGCGCACAGACCGCCAACCTCGAGTTCAAGAGCAGTGCGATCGTCAATTCCGTCACGCTCTCGATCACGGGCAATCAAGGGGTGCAGACGCTCACGTTCACCAGCGGGACCGCCGCCTCGGCCATCGCCTACGCCGTCAACGGCATCTCCGATTCCACCGGCGTCACCGCCGCGCAGATCACCCCGGGCAACATCACCAGCGGCATCGCCTTCCACTCGACCGGGTTCGGTTCGAAGAATTTCGTTTCCGTCGCCGCTCAGACCGGCAGCTTTACGACGGTCGACGTCGGAGGAAACGGGAAGTCCCGCACCACGGGGCGCGACGCCGTCGCCACCGTCAACGGCTCTCTCGTCACCGGCGACGGGCTGAACCTCAAGGTGAACACCGGATCGCTCGACATGAACCTGACCCTCGCCAATTCGTTCGGCGCCGGGGCCACCAGCTTCGCCGTCACCGGCGGCGGGGCGCTGTTCCAACTGGGCGCGCAGGTGAGTTCCAACCAGCAGGTGAGCATCGGCATCGCCAGCGTCGCCGCCAGCAATCTGGGCGACTCCAACGTCGGCTTCCTTAACCAGGTCGTCACGGGCGGCAACTCGACGCTCGTGGGCGGCAGCTCCGCCGCGGCCGAGAAGATCATCGAGACGGCCATCGGGCAGATCTCCGTACTGCGCGGCCGCCTGGGCGCGTTTCAGAAGAACACGCTGAGCACGAACATCAACTCGCTGCAGGTCGCGATGGAAAACGTCACGAGCAGCGAGAGCCAGCTTCGCGACGCCAATTTCGCGCAGGAGACCGCGAATCTCACCCGCGCGCAAATCCTCACCCAGGCCGGCACCAGCGTCCTGGCCACCGCCAACAACACCCCGCAAAGCGTCCTGACGCTACTACAAGGCCACTAACATGAAGTAGGCACGGGCCTGTAAGTTCATGGAACATAACGGGGCGGAGCGCTATTTCGGGCTCCGCCTTCCGTGTTTTCGGCCGGTGGTTCGGGTTCAAAAATCTCCCGTCCCCTACCTTCGCCCACTCGCCATCTCCGCCGACTGCTTTCGCAGTCCAATAATTCCTTCCCTTCACCGCAGCATTCTGAAGGCGGGTCGCCCCCGCACGCCCATAACAATGTGACGCGAATGTAGTGGTTCATATCTAAAGTCACCCCCTGACGGCCGACGATGAGACTTGTGCTTATGGCTGCACTTATGAAGTGCGGCGGACTTGTGAGAAAGGAGACTCATCACATGAACTACCCGGGACGAACGCTTTTCGAAGCGACGTCCGGCGGGGCAAGGGCCCCGCGGGCTGTTGTCGGTCGCACCCTGACCCATCAGCTCTAATCATTCAAGGGATTGAACACGTGCCGGACGGGCCGCAGACCCGCCAGCACAAAACAAACTGAGGTCGTGCCGGCACCGCAGATGCCCGCACTTCCCGTCACGGAGAGACATAGCAATGGGCAGAATTAACACCAACGTCAGCTCGCTTATCGCGCAGACGTCACTCGCGAAGAACAACGCCAACCTTAATACCAGCCTCCAACGGCTCAGCACCGGTTTGAAAATCAACACCGGCGCCGACGATCCCGCAGGCCTCATCGCCAGCGAGTCGCTCAAGGCCGAGCAGACCGGCATCACGCAGGCCATCAACAACGCCAACGCGGCCAATAACATTATCGGCACCGCGGAAGGTGGTTTGGGCGAAGTCAGCAACCTGCTCAACCAGCTCAACGGCCTCGTCAATCAGTCCGCCAACAGCGGCGCGCTCAGCAAGGACGAAGTCGCCGCCAACCAGCTTCAGGTGGACTCGATCCTTAGCACCGTCAACCGCATCGCCGGTTCGACGAGCTTCCAGGGCACCAAGCTGCTTAACGGCAACTTCGCCTACAGCACCAGCAGCGTCGCCACCAGCGCGTTTACCACGCTGAATGTCAACGCCGCCAACCTCCCGGCTAACACCACCAAGGCCGTCGTGGTCAACGTCACTAACAGCGCAACCCTCGGCCAGGTCGCGCATGCCACCACGACCTCCGCCATCAGCGGGGCCGCCATTACCCTCCAGATCGCGGGCAATGCCGGCACCCAGCAGCTCAGCTTCGCCGGCAG
>JAQGHP010000724.1 GCA_028288775.1 Phycisphaerales bacterium
CCGCCACCGCCGACCGCACGTGTCGGCGGACCGCTTCGGCATCGAAGTTGTGCGACGCCTGGGCCCGCGCCGGCCGAGCATATTCGCGCCGCACTTCCGCCAGGATGACCAGCCGCTCGACGCCGTCGGCGTCCACGGAGAACGCGGCCGCACCGGATGTGGCGATCGCGGGGTGGGCTGATTCTGCCGTCCGTTCCAGGTCCACGGGGAAATGATTTCGCCCGGCGATGATGATCAACTCGCGAATGCGGCCGGTGATGAACAGTTCGCCGTCGGCGATGAACCCCAGATCGCCGGTTCGAAGCCACGCGAGGTCACCGCCTTCATCCGCGGTCATTCCCTCGGGGCGGACATTGAACGTCGCGGCAGTAACCTCGGGGTTATTCCAATATCCCCGCGCGATGCTCTCTCCGGCGACCCAGATTTCGCCGATCGCGCCCGCCGGCACTCGCCGCGCGGTCTGCGGGTCAACGATCGCGAGTCGCGCGTCCCCGAAAGTCCGGCCACAACCGACATGGCCGCCGGCCTCCCCATCAGCCGCGGGCTTGCCGTCAGTGGTTCGTCGCGCCGCCCCGCGATCTTCCCCCGGCCCGGTGACGAACAAAGTCGCTTCCGCAAGACCATAGCAAGGAAAGAAAGAGCGTCGCCGAAACCCGCACGAGGCAAAGGCATCGGCGAATCGATCGAGCGTGGCCGCCCGCACCGGCTCCGAGCCGTTCAAGGCGTTGCGCCAACCGCTCAGGTCCAGGCCCGCCTTCTGCTCCTCGCCCACCTTGTCCACGCACAAGTCGTACGCGAAATTCGGCGCCGGGCTGGAGCAGGCCCCATACTGCGAAATCATCTGCAGCCACAGCCCCGGCCGCATCAGAAACCGCTCGGGCGACATGAATACGCACCGCGCGCCCGAATAGGCCGCCTGGATCACCAGCCCGACAAGCCCCATGTCATGGAACAGCGGGAGCCAGCCGACAATCGTCTTCCCGGGACCGTGCCCGCACGCCTCGGCGATCAGGGCGCTGTTCCGCATCAGGTTTGAATGGGTGACGACTACGCCTCGCGGCGCGCCCGTCGATCCCGACGTATATTGCAGCAGCGCCAGGCCCCGGCCCTCCACGGGCGCAGCGGCCGAAGCGGACATCGGCAGGGCAGTGCCCGCCGACGGATTTTCGTTCGCTTCCGCGTCGACCCACGTCAGACCCCCGATGGCCGTCTCCCCCTCGCCGCCGGCCTCCAGCCGCTGGCGTATATCGGCGGTACCGATCGCAAAGCGCGCCCCGGCATCCGCGACGATCCAGTGCAGCCGATGCTTCACCCGCTGATGTCGCGGCAGGCTGACCGGAACGGCAACCGCCCCCGCATACCAACAAGCGAACAACGCTTCGACGAACGCCAGCCCCGAGGGCAATGCCAGCAGCACCGGTTCGCCCGCAGCGCCCCGCTCGCACAACGACGCACCCAGCACACCCGCGCGCCGGTCGAGTTGCGCCCAGGTGATCGAGCGGGCGTCGGTGGATCCATCCGCCAGAAAGGTGTACGCAATCTGATCCCCATTGGCCGCGGCGCGCCGGCGCACGATCTGCGCCAACGTCCCCTGGTCGATGGGGGAGATCATCGACGTGTGACCGTTCGCGTTGTTCAAAACGCCCCCGGGGCGGAGGGCGTTGGCACGGGTTGCGCTGCCCGCGATTCCACTCTCGCGAGCATCCCCGGCGACTGCCGCAATGTGATTCCGGGGTCGGGCTTGATGTGTTGTCCGTTCACCGGCCGAACACGGAATTGCCGGGCCAGCTCGGCCAGGATCACCGTTGCTTCCATGAGCGCAAAGTGCATCCCAAGGCACTGGTGTCGCCCGCCTCCGAACGGGAAATATGCGTAACGGTGCGGGGGCTGCACGGCGGGCTCCGCGAATCGTGCCGGGTCGAAACGTTCGGCGTCGGGCCAGAAATCCTTGTGCCGGTGCGTGAGCCACGCCGAGATCAGCACGCAAGTTCCGCGGGGAACGGCGTGCCCGTGAATCACATCGTCCTTATTCGCCACGCGTGCCATGTACCACACCGGCGGATACAGCCGCATGGCCTCCTGAACGATCGCCCGTGTCCAAACGAGCTTCGGCAAGTCCGCCAACCCGGGTGTCCGGTCGCCGAGCACCCCGTCGAGTTCCTTGTACAGCGTCGCTTCGATTTCCGGATGCTCCGCCATTGCTTTCCAGGCCCAGGCCAGCGCGAGCGCCGTCGTCTCGTGCCCGCCCACGAGCATGGTCACGATTTCGTCGCGAAGCTGCCGATCGTCCAGCGGGCCCGAGTCGGTTTGGGCCTCGATCAGCATCGTCAGCAGGTCACGCGGCCGGTCCGCGGGCGCCAGGGCTTTTCTGCGGGCGATCATGTCGTGGCATGCCCCGTCGATTGCGCCTTTTGCCGACGCAAAGCTGGCGTTCCTGTCGGGCGTGAAGAGCACGGGCACGCCGAAGACCGTCCAGGATATTTTTCCCAGGTCGTTGACCGTTTGCGTGACGGCAGCGCACAAGGCGGCGGCATGTTCGTCGGAAAGATCGTCGCTGAACAGCGCCGCGACCACGATGCGCAGCGTAAGGCGGGTCATCGCCATCGTGACATCGACAGCTTCCCCCGCGCGGGCCGCGGCCTGCCACGCGGATGCCTCGCCGGCCGTCTCCCGTGCCATGACGGAAATAAACGGCGCGACCCCGACCGGAAGAAAGTCGCGCTGCATCAGCCGGCGCTGAGATCGCCACCGCGGGCCGTCGCTGGCGAGCAGACCTTCGCCCAACATCATTTTAACCAGCGACGCCCGACGATAATTCTCGCTATGCAGGATGGTCTGGACGTGCTCGGGATGAACGAACAATATGCACGGGCCCATGCGCGTCTGATAGCGCACCACGTCGCCGTACCGCTCGACCAGATCCCCCAGGAACGCCAGCGGGTCAACGTGCTTCTCGAACGCGATCAACCCCACCGGCCCGGGCGTGGCTCCGGCCCCAATGGTCGGCGGGTTAAGCGGCAGGCTCACATCCGGCGCGAGCGGCGCGTCGCTTTGCTGATTAGAGCGAGCCATATCCCTATTATCGCTCCAAACGCCTCCAGTGCTTAATTACCGCGGTCAACGCATGGTCCAATTATTTGGTGGCCTGGGTGCCCCGCCCATGGACCCGCCGCTATAGCGGCAAACACACGGGCGGGCCGTCCGTGCCACGGGAGATGGTAAAACTGCCTCTTACCCCAGCGTATTCCCGCCGTTCACCGCGAGGTTTTGGCCGGTGAGGAAGCCTGCGCCGTCGGAGGCGAGGAAGGCCACGGTCGCGGCGACTTCCTGAGCCAGGCCCATTCGCCGCATCGGAACGGCGGCGGCGTAGGCGTCCTTTGACTCCTGTGAATCCCCGGCGTGGCGCTCGGTCGGAATCCAGCCCGGGGCCACCGTGTTCACCGTGATCTGCCACGGGGCCAGTTCCATCGCCCACGAGCGAGTGAGTCCGTGCTGGGCGCCCTTGGCGGAGACGTAATTGGAGAATTCGGGAACGCCGCGGCCGAAGACCTCCGAGCCGATGTTGATGATGCGGCCGAAGCGCCGCCGTTTCATCTGCCCCATCACCGCCTTTACGAGCAGAACGGGGCTCTTGACGAAAAACTCGAGCTGATCAAGGCACGCCCGCCACGTGAGATCGTCGAGCTTGATCATCGGCTGCGGGCCGGTGGCATTGAGCACCAGCACGTCGATCAGTCCGAAGCGGCCTTCCACGTCCGCGATGAGCCGTGCGACTTGCGCTTCATCCCGCACGTCCGCGCCGAATGCCGCGGCCTCTCCGCCCGCCGCCCGAATTTCCTCGACCACGCGGCCGGCCTTGTCGGCGCTGCCGAAATAGTTGACCGCCACCCGCGCCCCGCGCCGGCCCAGTTCCACGGCAATGGCCGCCCCGAGCCCGCGGGATGCACCGGTCACCAGGGCCACGCGATTGGAGAGATCAGAGTTCATGCAAAGCAGTGTAACGGCTCGATTGCGAATTCCGAGGGGTCGAAGGACAAGCACTTACATCCCGGCCCCCGCGCAAACCGCACCCCCGTTTTCGGCCCCGCGGCGGCCGTTCGTGAATGGTTTTGAATGGTTTTGAATGGTTTTTTGCACTTTTCAAAACATATATTTGATATTACAAATGCAACCTGCCGGGTACCACAGGTCGCGGTACTCCGAGACCTGTGGTACCCGTCCTTCCGAACTGTCCCACCGGGCTACTTCGTCGCCGCCACCGGCCAGGCCGACCGCAGGTCATGCACCGTCAGCGACACGATCTTCGCCTTCCCGCCCTTGGCGAAAACGCCGAGGCCCTTGTCATCGGCCTTGGGCAGAAAACACGACGTGAGCGACACGCGCCCGTCGTTGCCGAACGCCTCGATCGACGTGCGATCGACCAGCACGCGCAGTTTCACGCGTCCATTGACCGGCTCCAATTCCGCCGAGGCCCCGAGCGCATTGAGCCTCTTTTCCTTCACCAAGTAGCCGATCGATTCGCCGCGAACGGTCACTCCCACCTCCTGAGCGTCGCCCAACTCGAACACAGCTTCGATGTCGAGGCAATCGCCGGAAATCCCGGCCAGCGGATTCTCCCCCGGCGCGATGGCCACATCGGCCAGCTTATGTTCCTTCGCATACAACGATTCGATTTCCTTCACCGGCAAGCGGAACACCCGCGGGCCATCGGGCGTGTTGCGCAGCGTCATCGTGCAGGGAAAACTCATTTGCTGGTTGAAGGGCATGCGCGGGTATTTGCCGCCGTTCATCCAGGCGATCTGAATGCGGCGGCCGTCGGATTCAGGAATATCGCCGTAGGTTTGAACGGCGTAATAGTTCTTGCCGAAATCCACCTGCTTCAATCCGCCCTCGGGAGTGAACTTCTTTCCGTCGAAATCCCCGTCGAGATATTTTCCGTTGGCTGCGGTGAACACCCATCGCGTATTGGCCTTTTCCCCGTCCAGCGGCATCGGAAAAAAATCCGGGCATTCGCCGCAGCCGGGCAGGGTGAGGTCTTGAAGAAGCGTCCACGACTTCAGATCGGGGGAGGAGAAAAGGGCGTAATCCTCCTTGTCCTTGAAGAGGGCCATGACCCACTTGTGCGTGGGCGCGTGCCAGATGACTTTCGGGTCGCGGTTGCCGCCCACGATATGGGCGAGGACGGGGTTCTTGTCGTACTTCGTCCACGAGCGCCCGCGATCAATGCTGTAGGCGATGCACTGCGTGAACGGCTCTCCCGCGGCGGTGTAAATCGCGACGAGCGCCTTCTCACCGCCCTTCGCAAACCCCGCACTATTTTGCCAATCCACCACCGCCGAGCCTGAGAACATCGTCCCCAGCGAATCGGGCAGCAGCGCGTTCTCGAGCTGCTTCCAACGAACGAGATCGGGCGAAACCGCGTGCCCCCAGGTCATGTTGCCCCAGACGTTCCCCTTCGGGTTGTACTGAAAGAAGAGGTGATATTCCCCCTCATAAAACACCAGCCCGTTGGGATCGTTCAGCCAATTCTTCTGCGCCGTGAAATGAAACTGCGGCCGAAGCGCCTCCTCGTACAACGGGGCCGCGGCGACTTCCTGCTGCTTTCGCTCATCGCTCTGCACGATCTGATCCACGTTGATATGGCCCCACCCGCCGGCCTCGTTATCGACGATCTGAATGCGGGCGGCCTTGCCTTTGAATTCGCCGACATCGAACGTGGCCCAATCCAGATGCTCATCCTCCTGCCCCGTGGCCGTGCGGACGACTTTCGAATCAATCAGCAGATTGACACACGTCTTCCCCTCGTGCGCGCCGCCGCCCACGAGGAAATTGATGTACCGCCGGCCGATGGTGAACTCCGGCGAAGTCAGCGTGCCGGTGGATTTGTCACCGCCCACATAGCTGTTGACGAAGCCCTTGCCGAGAAAGCCGGTGACTGCTTGCTGGTCGGGCAGAGTCCCGTGCGCCGGCCCGGCACCGAACGCGTCGCCGGTGACGGTCCAGCCCGCGTAGTCGGGGCCTTCGAAATCGGCGATGAGCATATCCTCCGCGCCCCGCGCGGTGACCGAGAAAAGGGCGACCGCCGCCATCGACAACAGGGTTCCTCGCACTGGCATCTCCTCAAAATTTGGTAGTCGGTCGGAACAAAAATCCCGCAGGGTGCCACCGGTCGGCATACTCGCAGGCCGGTGTCCTGGGTGCATGACAGTTTCCGCGTGGCCTTTTCTCCCTCCTCCGGTACTCCGGAGGAGGGGACGAAAGACGGACCCCGCATTGTCACGTACGCTTGTGCTCTTCCCCGACCGATGGCACCCGTCTTTTCCAAATACTCGAGTTTCTCTGCACCAAATCACCGCACTCGCGGCTACTCGTCCCAGTTCGGATACTGCTCGGGCGCCTTGCCGTGGGACTCGATGAGCTTGGGTTTCTTGAGCTTCGGGCTCGGCGGATCAATTTTCTCAAGCTCCATGTCGAACTTCCAATCGTCCCCAAAATCGAAATGAAATTCCATGTGCTCGCCAACGGCGAGCGGCAGTTCGTCCATCTCCACCTCGTCGCCGGAGGGGCTGTTGTGATCAGCCGCGGCGTAGGGGTGCATGACTTCCGCGGTGCCACCGAAACGGTCGGGGAATTTGAACGCCCAGAGATGGTCGTCGTCGAATTTGACCGACCGGAGAATGGCATCGCTCACGTTTTCGAGGGTGCAATGTGCGGGGACCGCGATCCGCCGCCAGATTTTCCCGAGCGACACCTTGAAGATAAAAACCCCGTCCCGAAACCCGGTGCCCTTCAGGCACAGGCTGTTGATCCATTCAGGAAAGTAGGGTTCGAACATTGGGTGGAGGTCATCGAAGCAGACGTCGCCCGAAAGCGATTGCGCCGCTTCCCCGTCGCTATCGCCGACCGATTCCAAGTCGTCCTGATCTTCGTCATCGTCTTCATCCCCATCATCTTCATCAACATCCAATTCTCCGTTCTCACCGCTTTCTCCGCCGTCATCCGGGGCGATCTCGAAGGCGGGGGGCCCCAATGCCGCCGCATTGTTGATGAGATCTTGAAAGATGTCGCGCGCTGCGAAGATGCGCCCGAGTACATCGAAGATCGCCTTGCCGAAGGGCGAATAGCGCACCGCCTCGGGGAACCAGGGACGGCCTTTGATTGGTTTCCCCTGCACGATCTCGACGAAGCCGAACAGTTGGAGCAGGAGCAGCCTATAACGCTCGTAGTCGATCCCGAGAATATTGTTCGGGTCGCTCCGCTCCTTGAGCGAATACTTGCGCCCCTTGGCTCCGATGCGCCGCCACACTTCAAGGATGCGATACATGGGATCTTCGTCCATCCAACCGCCGTGCCCGCCCACCGTCTCCGCTTTGGAATGCACGAGCCAGGCGTCAAGAAGGGAGAAGTATCGCTCGGTGACATTGAGTGTTTCCCACGAGGCCAGCGCCTCGGGCGACACGACCAGCCGGGCCTTGCTCCCCGCGCCCTGCACGACGACCAGCCCCGTCGTCCGCGCCAGCAGGTACAAACCCTGCAGGTTCGGATACGACCGAAGCTGCGGCCGCTGGAGGTCCACTTTCAGCGGCGTGGTCATCTGAAGATTCAAGGCCGGCAATATCTTGATGGGCAGATAATGGTGCTGTCCCGCGGCTTCCACGCCGGCCGAGCCGATGAAGTCAATCAGCGTCTGAAAATCCCGCACGATACCGCCGGGGCTGCTCTCGCCGATGGTCGTCTCGCGGAGAAGCCGTTGTGCCTCGTCGGAAATTTCCGGAATCTTCATTGAGTTGGATTCGCCGGACATTGGTTAGCGCCTTTCGAATTTATTGCCGGAAGGGATCATAGCCGCCGTCGCATGAGGGCGAAACTGAGAGACTGTCGGTGAGGCGGGACAGACATTCTTGTCTGCCGTCTGAGGTGGGGCGGACATTTTTGTCTGTCCTCCGAGGTGGGGCAGACATTTCTGTCTGTCTATGAGGTGGGGCAGACATTCTTGTCTGTCCTCCAAAGTGGGGCAGACATTTTTGTCTGTCGCGAGTCTGCGAGTGGGGGCATTCCTGCCCCCCGAGCGGACTCGCAAGAATGTTCGGGTCGGCTCGGGAGGCAGGAATGCCTCCACTCCCCGCCCCGAGACAGACAGGAATGTCTGCCCCACTGGTACTGAATTTCTCCACTCTCCAACCCCAGACAGACAAGAATGTCTGCCCCACTGGTACTGAATGCCCTCCACTCACCGACCCAATGGCAGACAAGAATGTCTGCGCCACCATTGAGCAATGCCCTCCACTCCCCGTTCCCCTTGATTGCCGGCGTCTCCTCCCCTTCAATTATCCCCATGCCCCGGCTGCCGGAAGAAATCTCGCTCGCCAAATCCGAGGCGATTCACCGCGCGCTGCTGACGGGCCTGCTCGCCAACGTCGGCGTCAAAGCCGAAGCGCACGAATACAACGGCACGCGCGGGACCAAATTCAACATCTTCCCCGGCTCCTCCCTGTTCAAGCGGAGCCCGCAGTGGGTGACCGCGGCGGAGCTGGTCGAAACCACCCGTCTCTACGCCCGCACCGTCGCCCCCGTCCGCCCGGAATGGGTCGAGCGGCTCGGGGCGCATCTCGTGAAACGCACGTACTCCGAGCCGCTGTGGCAGCCAGAAACGGCGCACGTCATGGCTACGGAAAAAGTGAGCCTGCACAGCCTCGTGCTGGTCGCGGCCAGGCGGGTGCACTACGGGCCGATCGACCCGCGCACCTCGCGGGAAATCTTCATTCAACACGCCCTCGCCGAGGGGGAATTCCACACCGTCGCCCCGTTCTTCCGGCACAACATGGCCCTGCATGCCGAGGTCGAGCGGATGGAGGCAAAGGCCCGCCGCAAGGACCTGATGTCGGACGTCACCGACCGTTTCAAGTTCTTCGACGCGCGAGTCCCCGACGGAATCTACAACGGCCCATTGTTCGAGCGTTGGCGTAAGGAGGCGGAGAAGGAAAAACCGCAGCTACTGTTCATGTCACTGAGCGACATGCTCGCGCCCGGGGCCGATGCAGTGCCCGCGGGGCTCTACCCCGATGAGATCGCGCTCGACGGCCTCAAGCTCCCGCTCGACTACCGCTTCGACACCGGCTCGCCCGCGGACGGGATGACGGTCACCATCCCCATAGCGGCGCTGGGCCAAATACCCGCCGAGCGGTTCGAGTGGCTCGCGCCCGGGTACCTCCCCGACAAGATCGAAGAGCTGATCCGGTCGCTGCCCAAGGAACTGCGCAAGAGCTTCATCCCGATCGCGGATGCCGCACGCGAAGCCGCGGCCACGCTGACGTTCGGCGTCGGCTCCCTCTACGACGGGCTTGCGCTATTCCTTGGGAAACGGGCGGGCGTGAAAATCCTCCCGGACGCGTTCAACATCGAGGACCTGCCGCCTTACCTGCGGATGAACTTCCGCGTCATCGACGCGGCGGGCAAGCAGATCGCCATGGGCCGCGACCTCGCGCAGATCCGCGCCGACTTGCAGATAGAGGTGCGGAGCAGCTTCGCGAACCTGCCGCGGTCGGAGCATGATCGCGATAACCTTGCGCACTGGGACTTCGGCGATCTGCCCGAGCGCATCGCCGTGCATCGCCACGGGATGACCTTGTGGGGCTACCCGGCGTTGATCGATCGAGGGACCAGTGCGTCGATCCGCCTGCTGGAATCCCCCGAAGCCGCCCGCGAGGCCACCCGCGGCGGGGCGCGGCGGCTGTTCATGCTGCAACTCCAGAAGGAGATCGACCAGCTCGCCCGCCGGATCGAAAACCTCGACAGGATGTGCCTGAACTTCGCCACGGTCGGAAGCTGCGACGAATTGAAGCGTGACCTGATGAGCGCGATCGTCGGCCACGCGCTTTTCCACGACGGGGACGACGTCCGCACGCAGGCGGAATTCATCCGCCGGGCGACGGATGGCTGGCGGCGGCTGTCGGTCACCGCCGGGGAGCTGACGGAACTCACCAGCCAGACCCTCGCCGAGTACCAGGCCTTGCATCGAGAGTTGTCCCGCGCCTATCCGCCGCTCATGCAACCCGCCGCCCGCGACCTGCGCGACCAGCTCGCGAATCTGGTCTACCGCGGCTTCCTGAGCCAAACGCCAAACGCCTGGATCAAACACGTGCCGCGGTATCTCAAGGCGATGGGCGTGCGGCTCCGCAAGCTCAACAACGCCGGCCTCACCCGCGACACGCAGGCGCTCCAGCAAGTCGCGCCGTTATGGGAAAACTACAAGGCCCGCGCGCAGGCCTTTAAGCGGCTGGGCAAGTACGACGCCAACCTCGTCCATTTCCGATGGCTCGTCGAGGAGCTGCGCGTCTCCCTCTTCGCCCAGGAACTAAAGACCGCAACGCCGGTCTCCGTGCAGCGTCTGGAAAAATTGTGGGAGCAAATCCCTTCGCGGTGATGTCTTCGCCCGCGCGTTTGCAGGACCGCGATGCGGAAAACCGCGAAGGCGCGAAGACAGACGCGAAGAAATGCGGGGAATAATCGCCACAGATGGACACAGATGAACACAGATGGGAAGGCGGTCTCCCGTGGCATGGGCGGCCCGCACATATCTGCCGCTTCAAAATCACAAAGACCACAGAGGCCACAAAGGGCACAGAGAAGAAAAACGTGGGGCAAGCCATTCCTCTTGTAT
>JAQGHP010000731.1 GCA_028288775.1 Phycisphaerales bacterium
TTCAATTTCGGGTTCGACGTCATCGTGCGGCAGGCGGTGGTGTCGTACGTGGAAAGCCAGCAACAGCAAACCCGCGCCGCTGCCGACGTCGAGGCCAAGTACCTCTCGTTCCTCTCCCACGACCTGAGCAATCACCTGAGCGGAGTTACGATCTGGCTGAAGCTGCTGCGCCAGCAGTTGAGCGCAACGCCCGCTTCTGAAGAGGCGGTGGCGACGCTGGACGTGGTGCAACGTTCGATTGGGGAAACGGTCGGCGGGATCGAGCGTCTGCTGCACAGCGAGAGGCTTCGCCGGCACCGGACGCGAGCCCGCGCGGAGCCGGTGGACGTCTTCGCGCTTGCTACCGACACCATCCGTCAGTTCATCCCGCAGGCGCGGGAGAAGGGGCTGGAGTTGGCGCTGGATGTGGAGCCCGGGGTGGAGGTGAGAAGCGACCGGGAAATATTGGGGCTCGTGCTGAACAATCTACTGGGCAATGCGGTGAAATATTCGGCGCGCGGGACGGTGCGCATCGGCTGCCAGAGGCGCCAAGGGACCCACGCCGGCCGCTGGGGGATTTACGTCGCGGACGAGGGGCCGGGAATCGGTTCGGAGCATTTGTCGCAGATATTCGAGTCCTTCCGCCGGGGCGATTCCCACGGCCAGGCGGGCCTGGGGCTCGGGCTTGCGATCGCGTCGCACGCGGCACGATTGCTCGGGGCGGAATTGGCGGTCGATTCGCAGTTGGGGAAGGGGTCGGTGTTCTGGCTGACTTTGGCGCGAGAAGAGAGCTAGGGGTTCAATTCCATTCGGGGGACGATCATCCGCCGCTGACGGGCGGGATCACCGCGAGCTCATCCCCTTCCTGTAGCACAGTGGTGACCGGCGCGTAGCTTCGGTTCACGGCGTACGCGGCGCGGGCCATGATGTCGGATGATTGAGGGAATTGCCGTTGGAATTCATCGCGGGCGATGGTCACGGTGGATCCTTGGGGAAGGTCGAGCGCGAGCTCACTGATGCCGCAGCGGTCGCGCAGGATTGCGAAGAGGCGGATGGTGATCTGCATGGGCTGCACTCGCTGGTAGCGGGGTCAGTTCAAGAGGTCCGCCGGTGCCACAGGTCGGCGTACTGGCCTCGTTGTTCCACACAAGTCAGGCCCGAAGGCATCCCACGCCAAGGCCAGATCATACATGCGCTGCATGCCGATCCAGAGCGTTTGCGTCCCGGGCTCGTTGTTCTTGCGGGGCAGGTAACCGCCGAGTTGCGCGATCAGCGTCACCATCTCCTGCAACCTCGGGTGCTTCTTCGGCGGCGTGGTACGCTGCGTCGCCGTCCACACGGCCTTCCATTCCGAGGGCTCGAAGATCGCCTCGCAGTCCATCTCCGGGCATTCGCGGCCCATCCACGTCACGAACATGGTTCGCCAGGCGGCGATCAGATACAAGCCCAGGGCACGCTCGACACGATCGACGTGCTCGAATCGCCGTTGCTCGATTCGGCACCCGGACTTGAGCGTCCTGAAAAGGATCTCGATGTTCCACCGGGTGCAATAATACTCCACCACCGCCTTGACCTCTTCGAGCCTGTCGATCGGCAGCGTCGTCAGCAAGACCCACTCCACCGGCACTTCGCCCGGCGGGGCGTCGATTTCGCGGACGACGACCACATTGACCCTCACCGCCGGGAGTTTGCGGTCGGGCCGGTACGGCGGCCGCAGCCGCACCGATGCGGCGCGGACCTCCAGGTTCGCCTGGCGGCTGTCGCGGGCCTGATGCCGCCCTTTGCTTTCCAACCCTGTTTTGGCGATGCGCCCGCGAATCAGCACCTGCACGGCGTAAAGCGCCGGCGTGGCCATCACGGCCTCCCGCGGGGAACGGGCGCCCGGCGCTGCAGGGGCCGGCGCCGGATCGTCGGGCTCCATTTCCAACGCCCGCTCGCGACAGGCCCGAAGGATGAAATCGACGGGGCGGCCGCCGGTCGCTTCGCGGGGTTCGGCCAGCAGTTCATAGATGTCCGCCTCGCTGTCGCCGATGCAGATGCACTGCGTATGGGGCAACTGCCCGGCCGCCTCACGCACGCTCCGCAGCCCGTCCAGCCAGCGCATGCTCTCCTTCTGCTCGATCGGCTTTTGCGTGCGCTCCTTTTCCTTGCGGGCCTTGGTCCTCCTGTCTTTGCGGCCGGGCGCTTCGAGGCATTCCGTGCGGTTGAGGATCTGCGCCGACGACGTGCCCAGCGGCGTGCCATCGCCTGAGAAGACGTGGACCAGATGGGCAAACAGGCCGCGGCGGCGGGAGCCGTCGAGCCCGCCGGCGCCCACGACCTGTTGTTGGGGGCGCGTCAGGTCAATTTCGGTGGTGTCCTGCACGAACAACGCGACCTTGTGTTCCGCGGCGCGGGCCAGGGTACAGTGACGGTGGGGGGCGAGAATCTTTTCGAAGGTGACCTGTTTGTTGTCGGTGAACCGGTAGGTCGCCTCCATCTCCGCCCGCCCCAGGCAGCCGGCCGGGATGCTCAGATTCGGCCGGTTGCCCAGATTCGACACGATGACGGCAAACCGCTTGTCCAAACGTTCATCGCCAAAATCCGCCGACGCCGCTTCCGCACAGGCCCAGTCTGAAACCATTGTTCACTCCGTTGATAGCAGGGCGACCCATCCATGGGCCACAGCCTTTCCTGTCATCGGACAACGGTTAGACTTGTGTGGAACAACGAGGCGTACTCGCAGACCTGTGCTCTTCGATAACCAAAAGCCACAGGTCTCGGAGTACCGCGACCTGTGGCACCCGTCTTTTCGAACCGACCGACTACCGACTCGCTGCTCCTCTTCCCCTGGCGAAATAAGGGCCCGGCCCGCGGGCGTTACAGCTTTACCGTCCACTCGACGCCGTTGCCCACGGGGATTTCCGTGCTGAGGGCATCGGGGCGGGAGCGGGCGAATTTCATGTAGTCGGCCAGTTCATCGGGATGGGTTTGCGTGTTGTCGGTGAAGACCGACCCGCCGCGACGGAGCGCGGGCCAAACGAGCTCGAAATAGCGTTGCGATTGTTTTTTGTCGATGCCGTCGAGGAACGCGATGTCCACCGGTCCGGGTAGGGTCGGAAGGACCGCGACCGCGTCGCCGAGGTGATTGACCACGATGTCCCCCAGCCCCGCCCGGCGGAAGTTGGCCTGCGAGGCGTGGAACTTTTTCTCGCTGATGTCGATGGTATGAAGCGTGCCGCCCGTGCGCTTGAGCGCCGCGGCCCAGAACAAGCCGCTGAAGCCGTAGCTCGTTCCGACTTCGACGATCACCTTCGCGTTGCAGGCGAAAGCGAATTGGTGGAGCAGTTCCCCCTCGATCCGCGGGATCTGCCACGCGTCATCGCGCGTCTTGCGGAGTTCGTCCAGCTCGTCGATCACAGAAAGTGTTTGTTTGTCGATGTGCATCATGTCCTCCCACGCCAAATGTAGTACCTTCGCCCCCGCGCCGCGATCCGCCGCAATGTGGCACAGCCGCCCTCACTCGGTATTCTGGCTCCTGGCTCCTGGCTTCTGGCTCCCTTCCTCTTCCCACCCCACCACCGCGATCTTATACCGATCGGCCAGCTCCAGCACCTTGGGCTTTTCGAGCATGATTGTCTTGCCGACTTCCAGCACCAGGCACGCGGCCCGGGCGGCGGCGAGCTTTTCGATCGTCGTTGTGCCCACCGTCGGAACGTCCACGCGCATGTCGTGATTCGTCGCCATCTTGATCAGCGTCCATCCCCCCACCCGGCACAGCTTCCCCGCACGCTCGATCATTGCGTTCGTGCCTTCCACCGCTTCCACCGCGATCACGTCGCGGTCGAGCACCGCGATGGACTGCCCGATGTCCAGGCGGCTGACGGTGCGGCAGACGTCGTAGCCGAAGCGGATGTCGGCCCACTGCGCCTCGGTAGGCTGCCGACGGGTCATGACGCCGGGCGTCGCGAGGTGCTCGGGGCAATAGTGGGTGGAATCGATCAAGGTTATTCCCGCGGATGCCAGTTCATCGACGAGCGCTTGGAGGATCGCCTGCGGGCGCTTGTCCCGGCGGACGACGCGCAAGAACAGCTTGAGCGTCCGCACGTCGGGAATATACCGGAAATAGCGCCAGCGGTCGTAGATCTGAGACTTGTTGACCCGCCCCACCATAATCGCTTCGCTGCACCCGGCATCGCGCAGGAGCTTCACCCACTGGTTGCAACGGAGGATGCCGACCCACCGGAAGACATCACAATCCTGGGCAAGATCGGGCCAGGCATGGCCGGAGAACGCGGCACAGATCACCGTGCGACCTGCCGCCCGCGCCCCGCGCGCGACGAGGATGGGAAAGACCCCTTCCCCTGCGATTAGACCGATCGGCGCCATGGGCGGGATTGTAATCGGGAATGCGCTTCCAGCGGAAATCCGAATTCCGAATGCGCGAAACCCGAATTAAATCCCAATGACGAAATCCGAAGGGGAGGCCCGCATAGGTCGCGAACGGGGACGTGAGAACCCATGCGCGGACCGCGTTTAGGCGACCGGCTCGGAGTCATCTATCTCTTCAATGGCTTTCGCGAGCAGATTCCGCCGCAACCCCATGAGGGCGGCGATAAAAAAGACGGGCATCCCCAGAAAAAACAGCATCGTGTCTCGTTGCCCGCTTAAGGCGACGAGCAGCCCGCACACCAATGCCATGCCGACAAATACCGCAAGCTCCACGCGGCTCGGATAAAGACGCTTCATGCGCAACACCTTGATTGTAAGGACCAGCCTGGAATTTCCCCGCCCCCATGAGGCCGCCCACACACGGCCCTGTTCGGTAGAACGCCAAGGCTACCCCAAAGGTTCGCGCGAGAAAATAGCGCACGGACTGCGAGGGAAAGAAATTGTAGGCAAAACGCAAAATGCAAAGGTCAAAATGAACTGAAGCGCATTGCCCTCACCGCGTAGCGGTCGGACCGAAGGTCCACCCTCCCGCCGCTCCGCAGTTTGACTTTTGCACTGTGCATTCAATTCCCTCGACCACCGCCTACCGCGCTCTGCCTTACCCTATTATGTCATTCCCGCTGAGCCTGCGATTGACAGGCTTCCCCCCCACCGATAGTTTCGAAGTCTTCATTACACAACCCCGAGTAAGGACTTCATCATGCCCACGTTCAAAAATGTAACGGTTCCCACCGACGGCCAGGCGATCACCATCTCCAACGGCAAGCTCAACGTGCCCGATCGGCCCATTCTTCCCTTCATCGAGGGCGACGGCACCGGCCGCGACATCTGGCGCGCCAGCGTCCGCGTGTTCGATGCCGCGGTGGCCAAAGTCTTCGGCGGAAAGAAGAAAATCGCGTGGATGGAGGTCTACGCAGGGGAGAAGGCGTTCAAGAAGTTCGACAACTGGCTCCCCGATGACACGGTCGAAGCCTTCCGCCATTTCCTCGTCGGCATCAAGGGGCCGCTCACCACGCCGGTCGGCGGCGGCATCCGCTCGCTCAACGTCGCCCTTCGGCAGATGCTCGACCTCTACGTCTGCCTCCGCCCGGTCCAATACTTCACCGGCGTGCCGTCGCCCGTGAAGCGGCCGGAGAAGGTGGACATGGTCATCTTCCGCGAGAACACGGAGGACATTTACGCCGGCATCGAGTACGCCGCAGGAACGCCTGAGAGCCAGAAGATCCTCGACTTCCTTCAGCAGAACTTCCCGAAGGAATTCAAGAAAATCCGCTTCGGCACCAAGGAAGCCTCGCAAGCCTGGCAGAAGCAGGTCGAAGCCATCGACGGCCCCAAGCGCGAGGTGGGCGTGGAAGTCGGCATCGGCTTTAAGCCCATCAGCGCGCTGGGCACGGAGCGACTCATCTACAGCGCCATCAGCTACGCCATCAAGCAAAAACGCAAGAGCGAAACACTCGTCCACAAGGGGAACATCATGAAGTTCACGGAAGGCAGCTTCCGTGATTGGGGCTACCGCGTCGCCAAGGAGCAGTTCGGCGCGGTCGAAATCGACGGCGGACCCTGGTGTAAAATCCCCGCCGGCAAGCCCGGCGAGGGAATCGTCATCAAGGACGCCATCGCCGACATCACCCT
>JAQGHP010000736.1 GCA_028288775.1 Phycisphaerales bacterium
GCGAACAAGCTTTTGGAGTCATTTTCAGTATATTCGCTTCCAAAGCCGGAGGTTTTCCCCGTAACTGGTGGAGGCGTCGGAATCGTTTTTCTCAAAGATGGCCGGGAGCTTGAAATCGAACTGCTGCCCGATGGGACATCGACGTTCATCAAGGACTCCGCGTCCTTGGCCGACCGACCAGAATCAGAAGCCTCCGGTATTGTCACCACCGTAGGGGTTGGATCGTGTGATGCGCTGGCACTCTGGCTATTGGGATTCTGATGGGGGTTATTCGATGTCCGTCGTCGGCGTAGCACGTGAGGAAATCCTTTGGCGGAGAATCTTGCCAGAGTGGGTTCATTCGGAAGCGGATGGAAGTTGTCGGCCGCAATCTCTTTCCTTCGTTGATCGCAGAAGTGGGGAACTTTCGGTACATCGTGCGATGCTGACGACAGCAGATCGCGTGCTCGCGAACAGACCAGGCGATAGTATTACTCAGTTTCTTGCCGAATGCCCACTCGACCTGGGATACGACGTGGTGCCGGATCCAACCGAGGCCGATCCGTCCCATGCGTTGATTCGGCCATCCCCCAACAGCAAACACGCCAAAGCCATAGCCCGGACCTGCCAGTGGGCCGTTTTGAACCGACCGCACGCTGGAACCTAAAGCAAAGAGGCTGGGCAACCACATCGAGCGCATCATCGTCAAGACCGTGACGGCATTACTCAATCGCATGGCCGGACGCTGGCCATTGGCATGGAAGACAACGGGAACGTTTACGGCCTAGCTGAGGACTACAAGCTCTCCGGCAACAAGGGGCAGTTCGCGATCGCGTTTCGCGAGCTCAAGCCCGCCGACCCGCCCAGCCCCGACAGCGGCAACTCCTGTGTCGTGACGGCGGCCATGCCGCCCCGACTGCGGTTCGCGGTCGAGAACGGGCAGGAAATCTTCTACATCCGCACCGGCAACGCGACCAATGCGCTGAAGCCTTCGGAGATGGTGGCCTATTGTCAAAAGAAGTGGCCGGAGTGGGGCGGGGGCAGGCGGTAGGATGAACGGGTGGGTTGTTCTTGCCGCGGGCGAATCGGTTGACGATAGCGCTCGGTGCGTCCGGAGTAAAGCATGTTTCCGCATCGCCTTTACCGGCGGTTCGGCACAAACCTTGCTTTCGTTTTCGCTGCTCAGCCTGGAGACGGATACCTCATCGATTGCCAGGGACGGGCACTGGGCACTCGCGACGGGATGACCCGTTGGGGAGTACGAGCAATCACTGTGAGGTAATCATGGAACACGTTGCGAGCGAGCGAATTACGTGGGCGAAGGCCCTGAAGAAGGAGAAGCCGCTGCTTATGCCGGTGGCTCACGACGGACTGTCGGCGAAGCTTATCGAGCAGGCCGGATTTACCGCGTGTCAGGTCGGGGGGTTTGCCGTGGCCGGGACCCGCTTTGGACTTCCCGACGTGGACCTGACGCACTTCTATGAGCGGCTGGCCGCCGTGCGGGACATCGTGGCGGCAACGGCGCTTCCGATTCTGGTGGACGCCGACGACGGGTACGGGGACGTCAAGAACGTGACCCAAACGGTCCGCAGCTATATCAGCATCGGCGTGCAGGGGCTGTTCATCGAGGACCAGCAGCCCCCCAAGGAATGCGGGCACATGGACGACAAGAAGGTCGTCCCGGTGGAACTGATGGTCGCGAAGGTGAAGGCCGCGGTGGCGGCCAAGGAGAAGAAGGACTTTTTTATCCTCGCGCGCACGGATGCACTCCAGCCCGAGGGCGTGGAGGGCGCGATCCGTCGCGCCGAGCAGTACCTGAAGGCGGGGGCGGACGGAGTTTATGTGGAAGGACCCAGGTCGGAAGAGGAATTGAAGAAGGTCGGCAAAGCGTTTAAACGCGAGCAACTGGCGACAAGCGTTTTGGAGAACGGCGGCAAGACGCCGTGGCTTTCGCCCGAGGAGTTCGGGGATCTTGGCTATACGATGCTCCTCTACCCAACCACCATCCTGTTCCGCGCAACCCACGCGATTCGCAAGGCCGCCGAAGACTTGCGCGCCGGCAAGCCGGTGGACAAAGAACAGGCGGTGGACATGGACGAGTTTCAAGAGATCGTGGAACTGCGTCATTGGCAGGAAATCGAAAAGGCGTTCCAGCCATAGCGGCCGTGCTCGGGGCGTGAGGGGCGCAACTGAAAGGCCCCAGACCCAAATGTCACCGCTAAGCGGAAAAGCGGGATAGGGGCGCTTGCTCGCCATGGCCGGAAGAGTCGCCGAGCGTATTTTTGTAAGTGGTTAATGAGAATGGAGTTGAGATGCGTAGCCCGGCGACAGGACTTATTTCACCGCACTTCATATTTAGTTTATCAAATTCGTTATGAAAAGTGCCTTTAAATCGGTCAAAATCGGTCAAAATCGGTCACGCACCCCTCGCCACGGGCCCCAAATGCGGTTTTGGGTTGCACGGCGGATGGGCGTCGGTCATGCCGATCGGTCACGGGGGAAGCGGTCAATCCAGGGTACACACTGCCTCCTATAAACCTCTCATCTTGCCAAGTCCCCTTCTTGCCTCCGGAATATCTGGAATAGATTCCTCCGCCGGTTTGATGCAGTAACTCATATTCCCGATGTCACTTTCTACGGGCTCCCCTCGTGTGGAGGGGGCGGCGCCGCCATTTGAGGGCGCAAACGGATTAGACAGAACCGGGCTGTGGGGTATGTTTCGAGTGCTCGCTCATTTGTAAGGAGTCCAAGCGTGGACGGAAAAAGCGTGATGTCGGTGCGCAATCTGGTGTCCCTTAGTCGTCTCGAAAATGCCATTCATCCCGTCATGGAAAAGCTGGAGGGCCGGCAGCTTATGTCCGGCGACCCGCTGGCGTACCAGAACGTCATCCAGACCCTCCCCTATAGCCTGAACTTCACCTCGCCGCAGAATGGGGTGTTTGATACCAACGGTTTGGGAACGGGCTTCACCCGGCTCCAGGTGAACCGGCTGGGGACGCAGTACCAGCAGGCGCTGATCAACATGAACACCGCCGCGGGGGAACTGGACCTCACCACCCAGGGCACCAGCACCAGCGGCAGCAACTACGGGACCGACAACACGCTGGTCAACGCCTTGGAAACCCAGTTCGACGGCACGACCTCCGGCTTCACCATCACCACGCGGCTCAAGGGGCCGCTGGGGGCGCTCAACGCCAACTACGAGAGCGGCGGCGTCTACTTCGGCCCCAATGACGACAACTTCATCAAGTTCGTCGCCGAGTACGATTCGGCCAAGGGGCAGACGCTTCAGTTCATCGACGAGCAGAACGCGACGACGCACCAGGTCAACTCGTACCAGAGCATCGGCAGCTTCGCGAACGTCACGAGCCTCGACCTGCGCCTGACCGGCGATGCCGCGACGGGGCAGGTGACGGCATCGTACGCCGTCAACGGCGGGGTCTTCACGCAGATGCCCGGGACCGTCGCGCTGACCGGCACGGAAGCCAAGGCATTCTTCAATTCCGCGGCGCGCGGGGGCATCCTCGCGCTCTCACGGAACAGCCTCCCGCCGATCTCTGTGGCCTTCAGCCATTTTGAAATCGACGCCGGCAAGTCCGTCGGCGCTACGCCGACCACGCAGCCCTCGATCCGCTTCACCACCCCCGCGATCAACGCGACGGGCGTGGCCGTGTCGCAGTCGATCCAGGCGGACCTCAACCTGCCCAACTCGGCCATCAATGCCGCGACGATCTCGGGCAACACCGTCTACCTGTATCGCAGCAGCGACAAGTCCCCGGTGTCGGCGGTGGTGAACACCTCGGGCGGCGGCGACTCGATCATCCTCACGCCCAACTCGGCCTTGGCCGCCAATACGCAGTACACGTTCGTCGTCACCAACGGTGTCATGGACACCAGCGGTGCGGCAATGGTGCCGTACACGATGAGCTTCACCACCGGCGCGGCCGCGAGCCAGGTGGACCCATCCATTCAATTCCAGAAAGTCGATCTCCCGAGCGCCACCGGCGCGGCGTTCACGGACGTGAAGATTGGTCCGGACGGCAAGCTGTACGCGAGCACGGAAGACGGCCGCATTTTCCGGTGGGTGATCAACGGGGATGGAACATTGCAAACGCCGCAGGTGATCACGTCGCTGCAAACCGCCAACGGCGGCCCGCGGCTGATCACGGGCTTCGCATTCGACCCCTCGTTCACCGCGGCCAACCCGGTGCCGATGCTGTGGGTTTCCAACAGCTTCTACGCACTCTCGGGCGCGACGAACGGCGTCGATTTCACCGGCAAGATCACGGTGCTCACCGGCGCGAACCTGGGCACGGTGCTCGACGCGGTGGTGAACTTGCCGCGGTCGGTCGCTGACCATTCCACTGAGCAGCCGATCTTCGGCCTGCCGGGCACCCCGGATGCGAACGTGCTCTTCTTCGCGCAGGCCAGCAACACCGCCTACGGAGAGCCCGACAGCACGTGGGGCAACCGCTCGGAGCACCTGCTCACCGCGGCGATCCTGCGCCTCGACACGACGAAGATTACGCCGGGCCAGCCGATTAACGTGCTGACGCCCGATGCCTCGCTCACTCCCACGGGCCCAAAGGGCACGTACAACCCCTATGCAGTAGATGGCACCGGAAAGCCGGCCGTCCCGCTGACGATCTACGCGACCGGCGTGCGCAACGCGTTCAACCTGATGTTCACCGCGGACGGCACCCTCTGGGCGGCCAACA
>JAQGHP010000757.1 GCA_028288775.1 Phycisphaerales bacterium
CCAGGCTCGGAAGGAGCGAAAGCTGGAACCAGCCGCGATGTTGGTCGGAGCCTTCGAGGTACAAGACGGCGGGGAATTTCAGGTTGGGACGGCACTGCAACACCGACCGCCACGAGCTTCCCGATTCGAACCAGACGTCGAAGATGTCCTTTTCCTTGCGGAGCGTGGAAGCCTCAAAGCCCGGCGGATATTTGAAATCGGGGCCGAGCAATTCCGCTGGGGAATCGGTGAACCATGCGTCGCTCCCCTTCTCACCGAAGCGTTTGCCCACGGCGCGCACCGCCTCGGGGGTGAGCAGCGGCTCACCCTTGTCATTGTAGAAAACCGGGATCGGCAATCCCCACGCTCGCTGCCGCGAGATGCACCAATCTGGCCGCGATGCGAGCATCCCTTCCATGCGGGCCTTGCCCCATGCGGGGATGAATTCCACGTCCTTGCTGACGGCCTGCTCGGCCCTCTCCCGCAACGGCGGGCTGCCGTCCGCGCCGGGCTTGTCCATCGCCACAAACCATTGCTCGGTCGCGCGGAAAATGATCGGCGTCTTGCTGCGCCAGTCGTGCGGGTAGCTGTGGGTGATCTTCTCTTCCGCGAAAAGCAGTCCGGCGTCAGCAAGATGTTTGGTGATGATCGGGTTGGCTTCCCAGACGGTTTTCCCGCGGAGCCATTCGGGGACGGTGTCGTCGAATCGGCCGTTGAACAAGACAGGGCTGTAGACCGGCAGGCCTTCGCGCAGGCCGGTTTCGTAGTCGTCTTCGCCATGGCCGGGGGCGGTGTGAACGAGGCCGGTGCCGTCCGTGGTCGTCACGTACTCGGCCATCACCACGCGGCCGGTGCGCTCGACGAACGGATGGCGGTACTCGAGATTGTCGCCGAGCAACTCAGTGATCGTGCCGGTGCGGACGAGGGAGTGTGGGACGTTCGCCTTTGTGAAGACGCGCTCGCGCAATTCCGACGCGACTACGCCCAGCCGATCCTGCCCGGCCCGGCTGAAGCGCACGAGCGCGTAATCCACTTCCGCGTTGGCCGCGATGGCGAGGTTCGCGGGAAGCGTCCAGGGAGTCGTCGTCCAGACCAGCAGGTACGCCGTTTGTCCGTCAATCGGTTTGGTGAGCGGGAACTCGACGTACACGCTGTTGTCGGTCACGTCCTGATATTCAAGATCCGCATCCGCGAGCGCCGTTTGATTGGCGATCGACCAGGGCACCGGGCGGAGTTTGCGGTAGACCAGACCTTTTTCGACGATGCGCGCGAAGACTTCGAGCGTTTGCGCTTCGTACGAAGGCGCCATCGTGAGGTACGGATGGGCCCAGTCGCCCAGGATGCCCAGGCGCTGGAATTGTTCGCTCTGGATGGTCGCGTATTTTTGGGCGTACTCGAAGCAGCGCTTGCGCACGTCGACGACGCTCATCTCGCGGAAGTTCTTGCCTTCCTTTTTGATCTCTTCCTGGATTTTGTGCTCGATGGGCAGGCCATGGCAGTCCCAGCCGGGGACGTAGGGGGATTGCAGGCCCTTCATCGTGTGGGAGCGGACGATGACGTCCTTGAGGGTTTTGTTGATGAGGTGGCCGATGTGGATGTCGCCGTTGGCGAAGGGCGGGCCGTCGTGCAGCACCCACCGTGGCGCGCCCTCGCGGGCGGCGATTGTCTGCTCGTAGAGGTGGGCCTCCTGCCATTTTTTGAGGCGCAGCGGCTCGCGGTTCACGAGATCAGCCTTCATGTCGAAGGAGGTCTCGGGGAGGTTGAGCGTGTCCTTGTAGTTCTTTTTGGTTTGCGTTTCCGTTGCCATAGTCATGCGTCCGCCGATGCGAAGTCCGGGGCTTCCTTGCCGTAAAGGGCTCCATGTCAATTTAGTCGAACCGGGTGATTGCCGCGAGCCTCAAGGCATGCCTGAATCCGGGGCGGCGTTGCCTTTGAAACTCGCAACCAATCCCGGTTTATAGAGCGGCAACTGGCACTGTACGAGTGGCTCAATAACCCCGTCCGCCTTCGGGGCATCCAAAGCCTTCCACTCGTATCGACGGAATCGGATCAACATAAAAATCCCGAGGATGATTCCGTAGATCGTCGCGATCGTCCATGGGCCGGCGGGGCCCCAGTTCGTGTGGTACTTCGCGACCGCATAACCACCGGTGACGGTCATGCTCCAGCAAAGCCCGGCAGTCGCGACCGCGGGAACGAACGTGTCGCCCGCGCCGCGCAGCGCGCCGTTGTAGATGATGTACATGGCGTCGAAGAACTGGTAGACCGCCGCGAAGACGAGCAGCATGGCCCCGACGTGCTGGATTTCCGGATCTTTGGTGAACAGGCTGATGAGCACGTTGCGCCCCAGGAAAAAGAAGAGGCCGCAGGTAAGCATGTACGCCGCGGTGACGGCGAAGGCCAGGTCGGCGCGCTTGCGGGCGATGTCGAGCCGGCCCATGCCGATGTATCGGCCGACGAGCGCCGTCACGGCCGAACTGATCCCGAACGCGGGCATGAAGCTCACGATCATGTAGCGGAACATGAAGGTGTTGGCCGCCATGACCTTCGTTCCGAAGATGCCCATTACCCACATGCTGTAAAGCGACCAGGCGAGAACGTCCGCGACGATCTGGATTCCCGAAGGAATGCCGATCTTCAGCAACGTGGCGAGCATCGATAGCCGGGGCTTCCAGTCGCGCACGTTGAACGTCCGGCGGATCTTCGGCTGCAGCGCGAAGCGGATCAGCGCGGCCATCTCAAAGAAGACGCCGATGTTCTGCGCCCACGCCGACCCGGCCACGCCCATCGAGCGGAAACCCAGGTGCCCGAACACCAGCGCCCACGCGGCCAGGGCGTTCATGCTCACGCCCATTACCGAGGACGCGAAGACCACGCCCGGGCGATCGACGGCCAACAGGAATTGTCCGAAGGCCGTGGCGATGAGCTTGAGCGCCGATGCGGCGACGACGATCTGAAAGTAAATGGTTTCGAGCCGGGCGACCTGGGGCTCATGGCCGACGAGGCGAAAGAGGGAAGAGACGTAGGGCAGTCCCGGCAGCAGGAGGACGGAGAAGACTGCCGCGAACCAAACGCCCTGCCAGAGGTAGCGCCCGCACGAGACGTAATCCTTGCGGCCAAAGCTCTGACTGA
>JAQGHP010000795.1 GCA_028288775.1 Phycisphaerales bacterium
CCGGCTCATTTGCAGGGCGAGCAGATAGTATTCGCCGGTGAACGGGTTGAGCGCCCGCATGATGTCGGCGATGGTTTTGTAGCCGTGCAAATGTGCGTTGGGGCAGGCGGTCTTCTCGGCGCGGGCGAACACGCCGGGGTTGGTCTCCCTGACCATCTGCTCGCAGTAATCGACGCCGACCAGATTGTCCTGGAAGATGTTGTGGTCGAACATGTACTCGGCGGCCTCGCCGAGGTTGACGATCCACTCGGCCATGTCCGGGGGCCGGATGCCGAAGGCCATATTCTGGGCGTAGCACGCGCAGGTGGCGTGGTTGTCGCCGCAGATGCCGCAGATGCGGCTGGTGATAAAGTGGGCGTCGCGCGGGTCTTTGCCCTTCATGAAAACGCTGTACCCGCGGAAGATCGACGAGGTGCTGTAACACTCGGCGACCTTCTTGGCGTCGAAGTCGATCTTGGTATAGATCCCGAGGCTGCCGACGATGCGCGTGATCGGGTCCCAGTTCATTTCGACGAGACGGGACGAGCGTTCGTTGGTCGCCTTGCCGGGGAGTGCTGCGGTAGTCATGTCCGGTTCCTTCCTGCGCTATTCAGCGATAGGTCGTGGGGTGATATCCGGTCGTGAGCTGCGTTCCGGGGTGACGCCACTTGGGCTCCTTGTTCACCGTCGAGTTCGTGATCTTCCGCAGGTTGCGGATGATTCTTCCGTAGAACCCGGCGGCGACGGACGACACGCTGCCGCCCGGCGGCTCGTCCATGAAGGGCATGAATTTGTCAGGGAAGCCCGGCATGGTGCAGGCGATGCAGATGCCGCCCACGTTGGGGCACCCGCCGATGCCCGCCATCCAGCCGCGCTTGGTGACGTTGCAATTGACCACCGGCCCCCAGCAGCCGATTTTCACCAGGCACTTGGGGGAGCCGTATTCGTGGGCGAAATCCCCCTGCTCGTAATAGCCGGCGCGGTCGCACCCTTCGTGGACCGTTTTGCCGAAGAGCCACGTGGGGCGCAGCTGCTCGTCGAGCGGAATGACCGGCGCAAGCCCGGCCGCCTGATAGAGCAGGTAAAGCAGCGTCTCCATGAAGTTGTCGGGTTGCACCGGGCAGCCGGGGACGTTCACGATCGGCAGGCCCGTCTTGGTGCGGAAATCCCAGCCGAGGTAATCGGCCAGGCCCATCGCACCGGTGGGGTTGCCTTCCATAGCGTGGATTCCGCCGTAGGTCGCGCAGGTGCCCGCGGCGACGACCGCGAACGCCTTGGGCGCGAGCCGGTCGATCCAGTCGCAGAGCGTGATCGGCTGGTTGGTCTTCGGGTCGGTGCCCATCGCCGCCCAGTACCCTTCGCGCTTGATCTTCTCGTTGGGGATCGAGCCCTCGATCACGAGCACGAACGGCGCGTCGAGGCGTCCCTCGGCGGCGTCGAACCAGACCTTCATGAACTCCGCGCCCCCCTGGCTCTTCGCCAGCACACGGTGATGCAGGTGAACCTTGGGCAACCCGGGGATCGCGCCAAGCAGCACGTCTTCGAGGCTGGGCTGCGTGGCGGCGGTTATCGAAACGCTGTCGCCGTCACAGCTCAGGCCGTCGGGGCTCCACAGGATGTGGACCTCCTTCACCGCCGGCTCACGCTGCGTTTTGGCTCCATAAGGTGTGTGCCCCGCCTGGGGCGACGGGGTTCCCGAGGGGAGCCTCCCGCCGGATGAACTGCTTTGTTCGGCCATGATGATTCCTCCGGGTACGCTCGATCCCGATGGTTCGCTTCAACAAATTCTGGGTAGTTGTTCGCCGGCGAGCATCGTCACGACGCGCTCTCCGCCGACCACGGATTTCATAATCACCATTCCCGGGTGGTCTTCGACCACTTCCCCGATCTGCACCGCGTTGCGCCCCAGCGGGTGCCGGCGCATCGCCGCCAATACCCGTGCGGCGTCATCAGGCGGCACGACCGCGATCAGCTTCCCCTCGTTGGCCACATACAGCGGGTCGAGCCCGAGCATCTCACACGCGGCCTTCACCTCGGGCTTGAGCGGCAGCAGTGATTCGTCGAGCCGCACGCCCATGCGCGATGCGTCGGCCAGTTCGTTAAGCGAGCTGGAGAGTCCGCCGCGAGTCGGGTCGCGCATGCACCGGATGGTGGGGCAGGCTTCGAGCATGGCGCGCGTGAGGCCGTTGAGCGCGGCGCTGTCGCTTTCCAATACGGTTTCGAATTCGATCCCCTCGCGGACCGACATGATCGCGATGCCGTGATCCCCGATCGTGCCGGAGATGAGAATGCGGTCGCCGGGCCGGGCGTTCTTGATGGAGAGCGCGAGCCCCTCGGGCACGACGCCAATTCCTGCGGTGGTGATGAAGATCTGATCGCCCTTGCCGCGGTCGACGACCTTGGTGTCGCCGGTGACGAGCGTGACGCCCGCTTCGTCGCACGCCTCGCGCATCGAAGCGACGATTCGCTTGAGGTCCGAGAGGGCAAGTCCTTCTTCGAGAATGAACGCCGCAGAGAGGAACAGCGGCGTCGCCCCGCCGACCGCCAGGTCGTTGACGGTGCCGTGCACCGCGAGCCGGCCGATGTCTCCGCCGGGGAAGAAGATCGGCTTGACCACGAAGGAATCGGTCGTAAAAGCGATGCTTTGTGCGGCACCCTTGGTGCCGTGGAGCGAGAGCGTCGCCTGATCCTCCAGTGCGGACAAGGTGGGGTTGGCGAAGGCCGGGAGAAAGAGTTTTCGAACGAGATCGTTGCCGAGGGTCCCCCCGCTCCCGTGGCCGAGCAATATCCGGTCATACTGCGCCTGCGGCACGGGGCAGGTGCCGAGGAGCACGGCGTCGAAACCAGGGGCGGTGGCCGTCATGCTAGAGCACGTCTTCCTCGCCGCGGATCACGTGGACAAGGTCCCACATGATGTGGAGTAGAGTCTCTTGTGTTTCCTGAATTCGTGGAATGCTGAAACTGGGAACTATGAAACAATATTCGCAAACTGCCGGCATGCGCCCGCCGTCGCGGCCCGCGTAGCCGATGGTGAGCATTCCCATCTCCTTGGCGGCGGCGAGCGCGCGGATTACGTTCGCGGACTTTCCGCTGGTGGACATCCCCATGGCAATGTCACCGGGCTTACCGAGTAGCCTCAGCTGTTGCACGTAGGCGAGCGAAAAGTCCTGGTCGTTGCCGATGGCGGTGAGGGTGGCGGTGTCGGTGGTCAGCGCGATGGCGGGGAGGGCCGGGCGGCGCTCGATGATTGGGTGCATGCACTCGACGGCCATGTGTGCCGCGTCGCAAGAGCTGCCGCCATTGCCGAACGCGAGCAGCTTTCCGCCCGCGTCAAACGCCCTGGCCATCGCCTGGCAGCACTCGGCGATCCGCTGCGCGTTGGCTTCGAAGAATTGCTGCTTAGTGTCGATCACTTCGCGGCATTGGCGCATCACCTTGCCGGCCAGTTCGCCCGGCGCGAAAGCGGGCGCGGCGATCGGGGAGAGGGTGGTCATTTGCCGCCTCCGATCTGCACCAGTTCAGGTTGGTGCCCGTTCCGGCGGCCCGTCGCCTCCAGGTGCCGGCCGTAGGCGTGGTACGCGGCACACGCGCCTTCGCTGGAAACCATCGTCGCGCCCAGCGGCGTTTGCGGCGTACAGGTCTTGCCGAATGCCGTGCAGTCGTGCGGCTTCTTCAAGCCGCGGAGGATCTGCCCGCTGATGCAAACCGTGGACTCGTTGGCTTGAATGTCGGCCACCTCGTAGAGACGCTCCGCGTCGTGGTCGCGGTACTCGTACCGCAGCTTGTAGCCGCTCTTGGGGATGATCCCGACGCCCCGCCACTTGCGGTCGCAAATCTCGAAGACGTCTTCGATGAGCTTCTTCGATTGCGCGTTCCCCTCGCGGCGTACCGCCCGGGCGTACTGGTTTTCGACCGTGGCCGTGCCCGCTTCCAGTTGCCGCACGGTCATCAGCACGCCTTCGAGCATGTCCACCGGCTCGAACCCGGTGACGACAACGGGCACCCGGTACCGCCGGGCGATCGGTTCGTATTCTTCAAATCCCATGACGGTGCAAACGTGCCCCGGCCCGAGGAATCCCTGCACGCGATTTCCGGGCGATTGCAGGATGGCCGTCATCGAGGGCGGCACCGTCACGTGCGACACCAGCACGCTAAAGTTCTTGAGGTTCCGCTTGGCCGCCAGCCAAACCGCCATCGCGTTGGGAGGCGCGGTCGTCTCGAATCCGATGGCGAAGAAGACCACCTTCCGGTCCGGATTGGCCGCGGCCAGGTTCACCGCGTCCAGCGGCGAGTAGACGATGCGAATATTACTCCCCCGGCTTTTGAGTTGCAGTAGATCACCGTTCGAGCCGGGCACGCGGAGCATGTCGCCAAACGAGCAGAAGATCACCCCCGGCCGCGACGCGATGGCGTGGGCGCGGTCGATCATTTCCAGCGGCGTCACGCAGACGGGGCAGCCCGGGCCATGGACGAGTTCGATGCAGTCGGGGATCACGCGGTCCACGCCGTATTTGACGATGGTGTGCGTCTGCCCGCCGCAGACTTCCATAATCACCCAGGGGCGGGTGACGGTCCGCGCGATCGCGTCGGCGAGTTTCCGGGCGGCGGCGGCGTCGCGATATTCGTCGAGGTATTTCATGGCGGCGGCGCCTCCGGTTCCTGGGCGCCCCCTACCGAGAGCTCGTCGAGTTGATCCATCTGTTCGAGGAACTCGAACACGCGCCCCGCCTCTTCTTCGTCGATCATGGAAAGGGCAAACCCGACATGCACCAGCACGTACTGCCCGACCTGCACGTCGGGGACGTGATCAAGGCAGACCTGTTTGCTCACCCCGCCGAAATCGACCTTCCCCATCAGCACGTCGTGCTCGCGATAGGTCCTGGTCACCCTGCCGGGAATTCCCAAGCACATGGGCGTCTCCTGTTTCGGCGGTCTAGCGTAGTTCGAGTTGCCGCGCTGCGACCGCCAGTTGCCCGAGGCTTAAGCCGCCATCATTGGCTGGCACCGTTCGATGACGCAACGCCAAAAAACCCGCCGCGTTTAGTGCGTGTTCCGTCTCGCACAACAGCAGTGAGTTCATGAATACGCCGCCGCTCAATACGACTTGGGACAACCCGGTTTGCGCGCGGAGTTTCGCGCATACTTTGACGATGATTTCGACGATGGTCGAATGAAACCGTCGGGCGATGCTCGCGCCCGCGACACCGCGGCCGACGTCCCTTACGACGTCGCGAATGAGCGGGCGGGTATCGACGATCAGCGCGGCTTCCTCCCCCGCCGAGCTCTCGCCGGGCGCGGCAATATCAAACGCGTACGCACCGTCCTGGAGAACGCCGGTCGCCAGCCACTCCAACTCCATCGCCGCCTGGCCTTCGAAGGTGACGTGGTCGCGGAGTCCGACGAGCGAGGCGACGGCGTCGAAGAGTCGGCCGATGCTGGAAGTGGATGGCGCGTTGAACCGCCGTTCGATCATCCGGTGCGCGGTGCGCGCCGAAGCGGCGTCAACGCGGTGGAGGAAGGGAGTCGATTGGGCCCCGGAGTCGTGGCAGTGCGCCAGCGCCATGCGCCAAGGCTCCCGCACCGCCTTCTCGCCGCCGGGCATCGGCACGTAGCGGAGGTGTGCGGCGCGACGGAAACCTTCCAAATCGCCGACGAGAAACTCGCCGCCCCATACCGCGCCGTCCGTTCCGAACCCGGTCCCGTCGAAGCAGACGCCGATCACCGGGCAGGTCAATCCATGCTCGGCTAAGCAACTGGCCATGTGTGCGTGATGGTGCTGTACCGCGATCGCCTTGAGATTCTCCCGGCCGGCGCGCCGCAGCGCGTAGCGCGTGGATGCGTAGTCGGGGTGCAGATCGTGGGCGATCCAGGTCGGCCGCACGTCGAACGTTTGCTCGAAAAGCGCGACGTCGCGCTCGAAGGCGCGGTACGCCTCATAGTTGTCGAGGTCGCCGAGATGGTGGCTGAGGATCGCCTGATCGTCCCGGGCCAACCCGAACGTCGCCTTGAGTTGCCCGCCTACCGCCAGCCCTTGCGTGAGGCAGTGCAGCGGCAGCCTGACGGGCTGCGGCGCATATCCCCGCGACCGCCGAAGGGGCGATTCAATCCCGCCGACGACGCGAGTGACCGAATCATCGCACCGCACGTGAATCGGCCGGTCATGCGTCAGGTACACGTCCGCGATGCCCGCCAGCCGTTCGTACACGTCCGGCTCGCCGACGGAGATCGGCTCGTCGCAGCGGTTGCCGCTGGTCATGACCAGCGGCCGGCCGTCCATCTCGCGCAGCAATAGATGATGCAGCGGCGTGTACGGGAGCATGAGCCCCAGCCGCGGATTGCCCGGCGCGACGCCCGGCCCGAGCGGCGAGCCCATACGCTTCCGCAGCAGCACGATCGGCCGACGCGGCGAGCAAAGTAGATCGCGCTCGGCTTCATCGATCTCGCACAGCGCCCGTGCCGAATCGATGTCACTCACCATCACGGCAAAGGGTTTTTCCTCCCGCTGCTTTCGGCGGCGCAGCCCGACAACCGCGGCGTCGTTCGTCGCGTCGCACGCGAGATGATATCCGCCCAGCCCCTTCAGCGCGCCGACCCCCCCGCCGCGCAATACATCCGCGAAGCGGGCGAGCGCGTCCCCGCCTTCAAGCGGCTTTTCTGCGCCGTCCTTCAAGGCCAGGCGCGGGCCGCATGCCGGGCACGCGATCGGCTGCGCGTGAAACCGCCGGTCGATTGGGTTCTCGTATTCCGCGCGACAGGCGGGGCACATCGTGAAGGAGGACATCGTCGTCCGCTCACGGTCGTAGGGCGCGGACTCGACGATCGTCAGCCGCGGCCCGCAGTTGGTGCAGTTGAGAAACGGATAGCGGTAGCGGCGATCGTGCGGGTCGAAGAGCTCGCGGAGGCAATCATCGCACGTCGCGATGTCGGGAGGGATGAGGACCGGCCCCGTGACGCTGCTCGCGCTCGTCTCGATGCGAAACCGTGAATCCCCCAGCGGCGGCCGCGGCTCCCACGAAACCCGCTCAATCCGCGCCAGGGGCGGTTTATTTGCTGAGAGCTGAAGTAGAAATTGATCGAGGCGGGAGCCGTCCCCCTCCACTTCGATCCTTACCCCGTCTGTTTGATTGCGTACGAATCCACACAGTTCGAGTTGCGAGGCCAGCCCGTACACGAAGGGCCGAAACCCAACGCCCTGCACGGTCCCGCTGATGGCGATGGCCCTGCGCTCCATGGCGTGCATCCGCCAGCCTTGCACAACGCGAACTCACCCCCGGCATGCACAGGTATGCACCTACTTGCTCTGAAACTGCAACGGAGAAAATCCATGAAGTTGGCGTGATGAAAGTGAGTTGCCCACCCGAGCGCCGCTCCCTTGCCCTTCTCAAAGCATCGGCAGCGCTTGGGGCACTGGCCCGACGGGGAATGTTTCGTCGATCCGGCCCAACTCATGCTTTGTCAATTGCAGATCGCCCGCGCCCGCGTTTTCCGCGGCGTGGTCCGGGGTGGAGGCTTTGGGGATCGCGAAGAGCGACGGTCGCCGCACGAGAAATCGCAGGGCAACCTGTCGCGGGGTCGCGTGGTGGTGGTCGGCAATTTCCTTGAGCACGCGCCACTTGGGCGTACCCGGCCGCGGAAACTGCCCGTGCCCGAACGGGCTGTAAGCCACTACCGCTACGCGATGTTTCTCGCACCACGGCAGCACAGCGTGCTCGATGGCGCGTTCCTGTAGGTTGTACAGGACTTGGTTGCACGCGATCCGCCCGGGCCCGGCTACTTGCAGCGCGTCCTCCAGATCGGGGACGTCGAAGTTGCTGACGCCCCAGGAAAGGATCGACCCCTCCTCCCGAAGCTGTTCGAACGCCGCGAAGGTCTCTTCCAACGGGTATGAGCCGCGCCAGTGCAGCAGGTAACAGTCGAGTCGATCAGTCCCCAGGCGCTCCAATGACTCGCGGCAGGCTTCGAGCGTTCCCTCCCGCGAGGCGTGGTCGGGGAGAACCTTGGAGACGAGGAACACTTCGTCGCGCCGGCCGGCGATGGCCTCTCCGACGATTTCCTCCGCCGCCCCTGAGCCATACATTTCCGCCGTATCGAGGTGCGTCATCCCAAGGTCAATTCCCCGCCTCAACGCGGCGATGACGGTCTCGCGGTCCTCATTATCGATGTACCAGGTCCCCTGCCCGATGACCGGGACCTCGCGGCCGGCATTGCCGAACGGATGCATTTCCATGGCCGTGTTCTCCAAACCTTCGTCGTCCACGTCCGCGGCGCATTGGCATCATTCCGCGGCGCGAGGGCGTCCTGTCGCGGGAACTCTTTAATCTTATGCCATGCCCGGTTCGGGCAGCTCGGGGAACGGCCGCAGGCGTACTAGTGTCGAATCGCCCTCTTCCGATTCGATCCACACATCCGCCTCGATCCCAGGCTGCGTCTCGGCGACGCGGACCGCGCGAGGGTGGCGGATGTGGTGCGTCTCGTAGGGCGTGCCCGCGTCGCCGACCTCGACCATCACGTCCCCCGCCATCGAGCCCGCCGGGTCGTAGCTGAAGCCCTGGAGCGGCTGCGCCTCGGCCACCTCTTCGTCTCCGACGTCCATCCCGATCACCTCGATGGTCGCGGCCCGGCCATAGTATTCCTTGCTCAAGAGGTTAAACGATTCCAACCAGCGTTCCCTGGGAATCTCGATAGCGCCCTCGCTCATTTCTGCACCTCAACAGTAAAGGAGCCCAAGTCGATCTCAAGGACCGTCGTCGAACGATTTCATCAAACGACCCAAAAGCGGCCCCGGCCAACATGGCCGTCTTGCCGCAATCGCCGCGCCGCGGACATTTAACGTTCGAATCTCGCGCCCGGCGTCATCAGCGCCACGCCGGTCGCAGTCAGTAGGCTCATCCCGGTCGCGCCGTGTGGACAAAAGCCTTCTTGAGACCGATAAATTCGTCCTTCCCGCCCGGCTCGGAATCACGCGGCGAAAAATTTTTCCGGATGATGTCGATTCCGGCCAACCTCGTTCGACGTGAAGGTAGAGGCCAGGCTCGGCCGGTCGATGCCGACCGGGAGCCCGGCCCGTTTTCGGGAACTCGTAAGGAGATGCATCATGCGATTCATGGCAATTGTGAAGGCCAATAAGAGTTCGGAAGCCGGCGTCATGCCCGACCACAAGCTGCTGGCCGACATGGGCAAGTTCAATGAAGAGATGATTAAGGCCGGCGTCATGCTCGCTGGGGAGGGGCTTCAGCCCAGTTCCAAGGGCGCGCGGATTCGGTTTTCCGGGAACAAGCGAACCGTCATCGACGGGCCCTTCGCCGAGACGAAGGAACTGGTCGCCGGCTTCTGGCTGCTGCAGGTGAAGTCGAAGGAAGAGGCGATCGAGTGGATCAAGCGCAGCCCCAATCCCTTCCCCGACGCCGACTCGGAAATCGAGATTCGCCAGGTCTTCGAGGCCGACGACTTCGGCCCCGCACTCACCCCCGAGATCCGCGAGCAGGAACAGCGGCTGCGCGATCAGTCTGCCGCGAAGCACAAATAATAGCTGGTTCGTTGCAAAATACCGATAACCACTGGTCGCTATTCAAGGACGTAATCCGCAAACAACTAATCCCTCGAGAAGGAGCCACAATGCAAGTTCAGCCCTATCTGTTTTTCAACGGCCGCTGCGAAGAGGCCGTGGAGTTTTACCGCAAGGCGGCGGGCGCCGAGGCCGTCGAACTTATGCGGTTCAAACAAAGCCCCGACCCAACCATGTGCCCTCCCTCCGACGGCGACAAGGTCATGCACATGAGCTTCCGCATCGGCCAGACTACCATCCTGGCATCCGATGGCCGGTGTGAGGGGCAGCCGAAGTTCGAAGGCTTTGCGCTTTCGCTCACCGTTCCCGACGTAGCCGCGGCCGAGCGCCTGTTCGCGGCGCTCGGCGAAGGCGGTCAGGTGCAAATGCCCTTGACCAAGACCTTCTTCTCGCCCGGCTTCGGCATGCTTGCCGACCGGTTCGGCGTATCATGGATGATCTACGTCGCCCCGTAATTGTGCGTCGTGCCCTCGTACAGAAAGAGGACGGAACATGGTCCGCAAGATTCTTCTCGGCATCGTCGTGTTGATCCTGGTGTTGGTGGTCGTCATCGCCACGCGGCCATCGACGTTCCGCGTCGAGCGGTCGATAACGATCGCCGCCCCTCCGGAAAACGCCTTCGCGCAGGTGAACGATTTCCACAAGTGGGAGGCGTGGTCTCCATGGGAAAAGATGGACCTGCAAATGAAGAAGACCTTCGAGGGCCCTCCCGCCGGAACCGGCGCGGCGTATGCGTGGGCCGGCAACGACAAGGTCGGCGAAGGCCGCATGACGATCGAGCAGAGCGATCCGCCCTCGCAGATCGGCATCAGGCTCGAGTTCCTCAAACCCTTTGCCGCGACCTGCCATGCCACGTTTACTTTCGCCCCCGTTCCCGAAGGGACGAAGGCGACCTGGGTGATGGAGGGGCACAACAATTTCATGGCGAAGGCCTTTTCCCTCGTCATGAACATGGACAAATCCGTTGGCGGCGAATTCGAGCGCGGCCTCGCCTCGCTCAAGGCCGTCGCCGAGGGCGCCTCGAAGCCCGCCACCAACCCCGCGACGCCGTAGTCCAGTTTGGTGGACATGAAAGGCTGCGAGTCGATGCGCTTCGATCAACAAGGCGTATCGGCTCGCGGCCAATTCCAGAGGTCTCGCACCTCGGAGCCCCAATGAAATATCTGTGCCTGATTTACTTGAACGAGAAAGAGATGGCCGCCCTGCCCGAGGCGCAAATGCAGGATCTCAACGTCAGGCATCTCGCGCTGAATGAAGATCTCCGCAAGAGCGGCCACCTTATCGAGGCCGAAGCCCTTCAGCCGTCCTCGACGACCGCCTGCGTCCGCGTCCGCAACGGAAAGACGAACGTCACGGACGGCCCCTTCGCCGAGACGAAGGAGCTGGTCGCAGGCTTTTATTCGATCGAAGCGCGCAACGTGGAGGAGGCGGTCCAGATCGCCTCAAGATTCCCGAGCGCACCGCTCGCCACCATCGAAGTGCGGGCGATCCGACAGTTGATTGTATAGGGTAATTTACAATCCGCCTCGCCCCCGCTTGCACCGGCGAATCGATGATGGTGTGATCATCGGGCGTGTCGGCTACCGAAATCCATCGCACTATCGACGCCCTCTGGCGGATCGAATCGGCCCGGCTCATCGCGGGCCTCGCGCGGATCGTGCGCGACGTGGGCCGGGCCGAGGAGCTCGCGCAGGATGCACTCGTTGCCGCGCTCGAGCAGTGGCCCGCGTCCGGCGTCCCCGAAAATCCCGGCGCGTGGCTCATGGCCGCGGCGAAGTACCGCGCGATCGATTCCGTTCGTCGCGACAAACGGCTTGAGCGCAAGCACGAGGAGCTCGGCCGCGAATTCGAAGCCCGGCAGGAGGCCGCCGTGCCCGATCTCGATTCTAAAATCGACGGCGACATCGGCGACGACCTCCTGCGCCTCGTCTTCACCGCCTGCCATCCCGTCCTCTCCACCGAGGCCCGCGCCGCGCTCACGCTCCGCCTGCTCGGTGGCCTGACGACCGACGAGATCGCCCGGGCCTTCCTCGTCCCCGAGCCGACGATCGCCCAGCGCATCGTCCGCGCGAAGCGCACGCTCGCCGACAAGCAGGTGCCCTTCGAAGTCCCCCGCGCTAAAGAGCTCGCCGCCCGCCTTTCATCCGTGCTGGAGGTCATCTACCTGGTCTTCAACGAGGGGTACACCGCGACTGCGGGAGAGGATTGGATGCGCCCCGCGCTCTGTGATGAGGCCCTGCGGCTAGGCCGTATTCTGGAGGGTCTGATGCCGCACGAGCCCGAGGTCCACGGCCTCGCCGGACTGATGGAAATCCAGGCGTCACGCTCGCGTGCCCGCGTAGGCCCGTCTGGCGACCCGATCCTGCTCCTCGAACAAAACCGCGTATTGTGGGATCAGCTTCTCATCCGCCGCGGCTTCGCCGCCCTCGCCCGCGTGGAGCAATTAACCGCCAGCCCCGGTCCGTATGCCCTGCAAGCCGCCATCGCCGCGTGCCACGCGCGGGCCAATACGCCGGAAGCAACCGACTGGCCGCGCATCGCCGCCCTCTATGAGGCGCTCGCGGAGGTGATCCCCTCCCCGGTTGTGGAACTCAATCGCGCGGTTGCCGTTGCCATGGCCTTCGGCCCCGCCGCGGGATTGGAGCTCGCCGACGCCCTGACCACGGAGCCTTCCCTGGCCAACTACCATCTCCTCCCCAGCGTCCGCGGCGACCTCCTCTTCAAGCTCAAACGATTCAACGACGCCCGCCAGGAGTTCGAGCGCGCCGCGTCCCTCACGCGCAACGTCCGCGAGCGCGACTTGCTCCTCGCCCGCGCCCGCGATTGCCAGGGAGCATCGCCGACCGTCGCATGATGGCAAAGGCGCTTAAGTGCCTCGTCCGCCTTTCCCTCCGGTCCCCTCTCGCTCGTACTCGGGGAAGAAGGTTAGGTTGAGGGGCCGAACGTCGAGGTGCGCGATCGACCGAAGTTCCCGCATTTCGTACGGTCCGCACCGCGGACCGACTTCCGCCGACGGCGTAGAAACGGTCCGCGGTGCGAACCCTACGAAACGGAAGACTCCGCCGCGTTCACCTTCGACGTTCCTCCTGGAGAAGTGCGGATCAAGGCCCCCGTACAATCCCCGTCGCCGGCCGCGCGATCGTGGCCGCCAAACCGTTCAGGAAGGAGCCCCCATGGAAGCCCACGTATTTAAGACCATTGAGCTGACCGGCACGTCCACGAAATCCGTCGAGGAAGCCGTGCAATCCGCCATCACCGTCGCGGCGAAGACTGTGCGGAACATGTCCTGGTTCCAGATCGCCGAAACACGCGGGGCAATTCACGATGGAAAAGTTACCGAATGGCAGGTCACCCTGAAAATCGGTTTTAAGATCGAGCCCTGACGCGCCGATGAACGCCAGCCGCTCGCCCCTCCGTAAGATGAATTGCGCGCTTCGGAACGTGCCGCACGCTTAGTTTGCGTTAGGCGAGGAACGAACCGTCCGCACGCGAACGACGGGCAAATTCGCCTCGTGCGCTGGCGATCCCGAAGCGGCCCCGCTAACGTCGCGGGCGCGGCCGTGCGCTCAATCATCGCGTCGTAGTTCGAGGGTCCCCAGAATTAAATCGCTCCGGATCTCATTGAGGCCCGGACTGCACGGCGGCATGCGGAGATACCCAATGTGGCGACACTTGCTGACAAGTCTATTCATTCTCTGGGCAGGCTATTGTGCGAATCCGGCCCGTGGCGGCGCGTCGGACGCGGCGCTGCCTGCTGCCGCGTTGGAAACCACTGTTACCGCAGCGGACCTCGATCCGGCGTCCTTCGCGGCGTATGCCGATCGCGTCGAGCGGCCCATCGTTTTGCGCGACGGGCCGGCGCACGTCGTTGTCACGCAGGGAGGGCTCCCGTCGTGGGACGGCCTCGCGTACGGCGACAGCAAGCGACCGGGCGTGCGGCACCTCCGCATCGGGTTCACGCGGGAATTGCCCGTAGGTTCGGTACTGACGCGCGGCGGCGGGAAGTTGAGCGTGCTCAAGGGCGGTCAGAAATACCCAGGCGACCTGAACGACGATTCGCAGTGGCTCCCCGCACAGCGGATCGAGAAATCACGCATCTCCGACGCCGACGAGGTGCAACGGGATGAATATGCGGTGTGGGTCCTTCCGCCGGGCACGCACACCCGCGCGCTGCGTCTGACGCACGCCGCGGAGCCGACCGACAATTCCTTCGCCGGTTGGCTCGGCGGCGCGTGCGTCCTGGCGGAGCGCCTGGCGAATGTCGCGCCGCAAGCCGTCGCTTACGCGAGCAGCAACGGCGACAAGGCAGACCGGATCAACAACGGCACCAACGACGGCACGTGGAGCGCGTGGGATAACGGCGTTGAAGGCGCGGAGCGCATCGTATCGCCCGAGCACCTGGAGTGGGTCATGCTCTATTGGCGGAAGGCCGTGCCGCTGCGCGGTTTGGGGGCGCTATGGGCCGGCTTCGGCGCAGCCGAGGCGCAGGCCTATGTCGGGCCCGCCGACCGCCATCCGCGCGACGCCCTGGATTCGGATTGGAAATCGCTCGCGGCCTCCGAGGCGATCCACAACAGCTATGCCTCCACGCTGGGAGCGAACTGGATTGATTTCGGCCGGACGGTTACCACGCGGGCGGTCCGCCTGCGCATCAGCAAGGTCACAACCGAAGACCACCCGCACCTGAAGAACAACACCCGCGGCGGTCGGCGCGTCTGGCTCGGCGAGCTGCTGGCGCTGCAGCCGCTGGGCGACGAAGACCTGGCCGGGGCGATCCTCCCTGCCGTCCCGGCCGACAGCTTGGGGCACCCGCCGATCCCGGTGCGGTTCGCGCTCGCCGAGCCGGGGACGGTGACGCTTGTGATCGAGGACCTCGCGGGCAGGCGCGTGCGGAACCTGGTGAGCCAGACGCCCTTCCCCGCGGGCGCGAACGTCGTCTGGTGGGACGGCACCGACGACCTGGGTCGCGACGTCGAAGCGGCCCGCCACGGGATCTACCACGTCCCCGGCAAGTTCGTCCCGCCGGGCGCATACCGCGTGCGCGGGCTCTGGCGTAAAAATATCGATCTGCGTTACGAGTTTTCGGTGTACAACGCGGGCAGTCCCGCATGGGAAACGGTGGACCACACCGGCGCGTGGCTGACGAATCACACGCCGCCCTCTGCCGCGCTCTTCGTTCCCGCAGAGGCCGCACCGGGGGGCAGGCCGCTGATGTTCCTGGGCAGCTACGTTTCCGAAGGCGGGCACGGGCTGGCGTGGGTGGATCTGAACGGCAATAAAGTGGGTGGCCGCGCCAATGTGGGCGGCGCGTGGACGGGTGCGCCATACCTGGCCCGCGACGCGGGGCCGCACGCGGTTTCCGGCGTTTACGCGTACGTGGGCGCGGCGTGGGAGGGCGAACTGCGGCTCACCGCCCTCGTCTCCAATCCCGCGGCGTTGCCCAGGATCGACAATGATTTTCGCGTGGGCGAAGACCTGGCCGTATTGAAACCCAACTACGCGTTCGCGGGCAAGATCCGTTCGACCGACAAGGAGGGCAAACCCGCCCTCACCGGGCTGGCAGTACACGACGGGCTGCTCGTGGCCAGTCTGAAACAATCCAACGAACTGCTTTTCATCGACGTCGCCGCACACAAGGCGCTCGGGACCGTGACACTCGACGCCCCCGAAGGCTTGGCGTTTGACGCCGGTGGGCGATTGCTTGCGCTGTCGGGCAGGCGGCTCGTACGGTTCGACGTTCGCCGGGACGCTCCCACCGCTTCGCCGCCCCCGCAGGTCATCGTGTCAGAAGGCTTGGAGGATCCACACGGGCTGACTACGGACGGTGAAGGCAATATTTACATCAGCGATTGGGGAACGAGCCATCAGGTGAAAATCTTTTCGCCGGAGGGGAAATTGGTGCGCGCCATTGGCCGTGCTGGCGCACCCGCGGCAGGCCCCTACGATCCCGGGCACATGCACAACCCCAAGGGGCTGAGCGTCGATGTGGACCATCACCTTTGGGTCGCCGAGGAGGATTTTCAACCCAAGCGCGTGAGCGTCTGGACGGTCGGCGGGGAACTCGTTCGTGCGTTTTACGGCCCCGGTGAATACGGCGGCGGCGGAAAGCTCGACCCGCTGCACAAGTCGCGCTTCTATTACCACGGGATGGAATTCAAGCTCGATTGGGAAAAAGGCGCCGACCAGCTCGTGTCGGTCCTCTACCGGCCCGGGCCCCACGACCTCCAGCCCACCGACGGCTACGGAACTGGTGGGCAGCCCGAAGAGCCGATTTACCTCGGTGGCCGCCGCTACTTTACCAATTGCTACAACAGCGCTCCGACAACCGGCACACCGATCGCGATGCTGTGGCTCGACCGAAAAGGGATCGCGACGCCCGCCGCGGCCGTCGGAAACGCGCAGGATTGGAGCCTTCTCAAGCACGACGAGTTCGTCGCGCGGTGGCCAAAGGACGTGGACCCGCACGGGGATCGATCGCGGAACGCGGCGACGTTCGCCTGGTCCGACCTCAATGGCGACGGACAGGTCCAGCCTGAAGAAGTCAGCTTCGTCAAAGCGGGCGGCGGAGGCGTCACGGTAATGCCCGACCTTTCGGTGGCCCTCTCGCGCGTGGAGGGGCGGGCGGTGCGCCTGGCCCCGCAGCGCTTTACCGCTGACGGGGTGCCGGTCTATGACTTGCAGAAGATGGACACGCTGGCCGCGGGAGCGCAGGCCCCGACCAGCTCGGGAGGCGATCAGGCGCTCGCCGGCACCGATGGCTGGACGATCCTGACGGTTGCGCCCAAGCCGTTCGCGCCCGAATCGCTGGGCGGCGCGCGCAACGGGGAGGCGATGTGGTCGTACCCGAGCTTGTGGCCGGGATTGCATGCCTCGCACGAATCGCCGGCCCCGGATTTTCCCGGCGAACTCATCGGCACCACCCGGTTGCTCGGCGGGCTGATCCGTCCGCCAGCGGGCGACGGCGGGCCCATGTTCTGCGTGAACGGGAACATGGGCGAAATGTATCTGCTCACCCAGGACGGCCTGTTCGTCGCAGCGCTGTTCCGCGATATCCGGCAGGGCAAATCGTGGTCGATGCCCGTGGCCCAGCGCGGCATGACGCTCAACGATCTGAGCCCGCACGACGAGAATTTCTGGCCGAGCATCACGCAGACGGGTGACGGCAAGGTCTACATCGTGGACGGCGGCCGCTCGAGCCTCGTGCGCGTCGACGGTCTGGATACCATCCGCCGAATCCCCCCGGCCGAGCTTCGTGTGTCCGAGCAGGATCTGAACGCCGCGCAGGCGTACCTGTTGGAACGGGAGGGCGCCCGCCAAAAAACCGCCGGCCGCCCCGCGCTCAAGGTTGCGATCCGGGAAGCCGCCCCTGCCGTGGACGGGAAGTTGGACGACTGGGCTGGTGCCGATTGGGCGTCAATCGATCGCAGGGGCGTGGCGGCATTTTTCAACAGCAACAGCAAGCCGTACGACGTTAGCGCGGCGGCGGCCGTGGCGGGCGGCCGTCTCTATGCCGCGTTCCGCACGGGCGATGCCAACCTGCTGACCAACAGCGGCGACGAGCCCACCGCCGCCTTCAAGACAGGCGGCGCGCTGGACCTCATGATCGGCGCGGGGGCACACGCGGACCCGAACCGATCCGCCCCGACCGAAGGCGACGTGCGCCTGCTGGTGACGCGCGTGAAGGGCAAACTGCTGGCGACGCTGTACCGCCCCGTGGCGCCGGGAGCGAAAACGCCCGTACCGTTTTCCTCGCCCTGGCGCACGATTACGATCGACCGCGTGGACGACGTCAGTGACAAGGTGCAGCTCGCCTCCGACGACAAGGGCAACTTCGAGATCTCCGTCCCCCTGGCGGTCTTAGGCCTTGAGCCGCAGCCGGGCGGCGAAATCAAGGCCGACCTGGGCATCCTCCGCGGCAACGGTTTCCAAACGTTGCAGCGCGTCTACTGGAGTAACAAAGCCACCGGCATCACGGCGGACGTACCGTCGGAGGCCATGCTAACCCCGCAGCTCTGGGGCAGATGGGAATTTGCCAAAACGCCGTAGGCGTTGCCGCATGCAGTCGGTAGGATCACGGGCTCGACGAAACGCCCGCCGGGGATCGTGCTCTTGTGAGCGCGCCCTGACGCCGGCAATTCACCAAAGGAGTACGACCATGGGCAAGGGAAACAAGGTTCGCAAGAAAGAAGTCAAGAAGCCCAAGCAGGACAAGAAGGCGCCCAAGAAGTAAGCGGCGTCAGATCTCCGCAAGGCGTTCCCTGGAATCCCCGAAGCTTTCCAGGTGGACGCCTGCTTTATCCATCAGCGACAGATAGAGGCTGCACATCTTTCGGTTGGGCTTGTCGAGGTAATCGACGATGCGGCCGGTCTTCACCTGCCCGCCCCCGCTGCCGAGCATCACCACCGGCAACTGCTGGTTGTCGTGGTTCCCCGTCATCATGCTGGAGAGGAACAGGATCATCGAGTTGTCCAGGAGCGTGCGCTCGCCCTCCTGAACCGCATCGAGCTTGCGCGCGATGTACGCGACCTGCTCGGTGAAAAACTGGTTGACCCGCAGCCAGTCCGCCCCATCCGAGTGCGACAGCAGGTGGTGGATCATGTAGTCGATCTTCAGGTTCGGGAAGCGCAGCGAAGAGTGGTCGTTGTTCAGCTTGAGCGTGGCCACCCGTGTGGTGTCGGTGCGGAAGGCGAGCACGAGGATGTCGCACATGAGCCGCATGTGCTGGTCGATGTCCTGCGGGATGCCATCCGCGGGTCGCGGCATGTCGGGCTTGAGGAGCGTCGGCCGCCAGCCCTGCAAGCGGCGGTCTTTTCCCGCCTGATCGATGCGCTGCTCCACGTCCCGCACGGACGACAGATATTCGTCGAGCCGGTGCTGGTCGGAACGGCTGACGCTCCCGCGAAAGCCGCTGGCGTCTTGCAGCACGGCGTCCAGCACGCTCTTGTCCGCCTGCCCCACCTCATCCCGGAAGAGCCGGTCGAACGCCAGCGCCGGATACACCTCCAGCGGCGTCGGCGCGGACGCCGAGCTCCAGGAAATATGGGAGCTGTAGATCATCGAATAATTCTTGTGCAACGCGGCGATCGACTGCTCGCACCCGAGCACGAGGCTGGGCACCTTGGTCTGGTCCTGGAGCTTTTGCGCGATGACCTGATCCATACTGACGCCCGAGCGAATCTCCCCGCCGCTGGCGAGATGCGCGCCGGTCAGCAGATTGCCGGTCTGACAACTGTGAATGCCGCCGATGAGGGCTTCCTGGTTGTAGAGGCCGCGGAGGAAGAGCAACTTTTCCCGGAAGGGAGCAAGCGGCTCGAGGACTTTGCCCAGCTCCATCTGCGCGCCTTCGCCGCGTGCCGACCATTCCTTGCTATGAAACCCGTTCCCCGAAAAGAGGCAGGCGAACCGCACCGGCGGCTGCGACCCGCCGGCGGCGGTGCTCGTCTTTTCGTCGCCCCAAACCGCCACCGATTCCAGCCACGGCAGCGCCATCGTCACGCCCATGCCGCGAAGGAACGTGCGACGGGAAAGCGGATAGAACATTCGGTGGCTGGCCATAATGATGTTCCTTGCGTTCAAGCTGCTGTAAGTGTGCCGACGCGCGCTTTCGGAGTAGGCGTAGGTAAGCCGCGGTCGCGGTAATAGCTGAGGTACAAATCCACAGCTTCGTGGAGCTTGCCTTCGATCTCATCGATCGAATCGGCGCAGGTCGTGCAGCCTGGGAGGTCCGGAAGATAGGCCCAGTAGGAGCCGTCGTCCGCCCCTTCGATCACATAAACGAATGATTTTGCCTGAGACATCGTTCGACTCAATTAAGTTCCGGCGTTCAACTTCCCACCTAATATTACTCGTCTTCGGCGTATGCGCTTCCCCGTATCGACCGGAATTGCGGGCTGCGGACGATTTCCAGGACGGCCGCCGATACTTGCCCGCCGTTGCGGTTGAGGGCGGCGACCATTTCATCGATCAGCGGCTGATCAGACAGTATCACCGCACGGCCGAGGGCGTAGCCCAGAAGTCGCCGGCAAAACAGCCGGACGACCACGTCCCTCTTTTTCGTCAGCAGGTAATTCCGCAGCCCGTCGAGCCCTTCGAACTCGGTGCCGTCCTTGAGCTTCGCCCGGCAGTCGATGGGGAGGCCGGAAGATTCCTTATCGCGCAGGCGGCCGATGGAATCGTACCGCTCGAACGAAAAGCCCAGCGGGTCCATCCGCCGATGGCAGACGGCGCACGCTTCGACTTGCGTGTGTTTTTCCACCAGTTGGCGCATCGTCAGCCCATCGGTGCCTTCGGATTCCGGAAGCTTGGGGACATCGGGCGGCGGGCGCGGGAGCTTTTCGCCCAGGAGCGTTTCCACCACCCAGTTGCCGCGGAGCACGGGGCTGGTTCGGGCCGCCCCGGCCTGCTTGGCCTGCACGCTGGCGAGCGCGAGGATCCCGCCGCGACCGAATTTCCGAACGTCCTCGACCTTGCGCCACTGCGGCCCCGAGACGCCCGGGATGCCGTAATGCTTGGCCAGCATTTCGTTCAGGTAGGTGTAGTTGGCGTCGAGGAGATGATCGATCGGCTCGTCGCGCTGGAACAAATCCTGGAAGAACAGAATCGATTCCTCGTAGATCGCCGAGCGGAGTGGCGCGTCGAACATCGGGTAGAGCGTCTCGCTCTTTTCCTTGAACTCGTCCAACCCGCGGACGTGGATCCACTGCGTGCCGAACTCGATGCCCAGCGCGCGCACGCGGTCGTCCTTGAGCATGCGCTGTGTTTGCGCGGCGAGCACCGCCGGGTCGTGCAGACGTCCCGAGGCGGCGGCTTCGCGCAGCGCTTCGTCCGGGACGGTGGACCAGAGGAAGTAGCTCAGGCGCGTCGCCAGTTCCCAGTCATTGACGGGGCCGGGCTCCTTGCCGGGCGGGGCCTGTTCCATGCGCAGGAGGAACGAGGGCGAAACGAGTACGCGGGCGAGCACGCCGCGGAAAGCCTCTTCGTGGGGAATCCCCTTGTCCCGCAGCGTTTTGTAGAGCGTAAGCAGGTCGGCACGTTCGCGTTCCTGCAACGGCCGGCGGTAGGCGCGGGAGGCGAAATCCAGCAGCCGCTCCAACTGCCTGGGCGCCGCGGCCTCCAGTTCCTTCCCGAAGTCCTCCGCGCGTTTGCGGAAAGGCTCCCGCATGTTCTCGAAGTACGCCACCAGTTCTTTCGTCTGGTCCTGCGTGACGAAGCCGATGAACAGCGGCAGATATTTATTCTCCGCGATCGGCCACTGCGTGATGAACCGGTGCTCCTCCCACAGCCGGTCGAGTTGGCGACGCTGCTCGTCATTCAGAAATAGGCGGACCAGCGGCTCGTCGTCGCGGTGATACATCCTCAGGCAGACGACTTCGTCGACCGGAATGATGCCCGGGAAGCAGGTGAAGAGCGGGAAGCAAGCGCGGAAATCGTCCAGACCCTGGACAAGCTGCTTGCGCGCCGCGCCGCCGGCCGCGGCCACGACGGGGCTCTTCCCGTCCCACGGCGCGGTAGCTGCGGGCGGCGCGGTAGTCGCTTCGAAATGAACGACGCGGTCGGTCCCACCGGAGGCGAGTTTGCCTTCCACTACAAACTCGCGCCCGCGCGCCAACTCCGCCGGGAGGCGGATTTCGATCACCGAGTTTGCCGCGGCCACGACGCTCGCGTCGTCGATGTTCTGCTCGCCCGCGTGCCCGCCGAACCGCCCCGCCTCAAGTCCGTAATGCGTTTCTCGCGCCGCGCCCCTGGCAAAGGCGGAAAGGTCGAGACCTTTTAATAGTGCGCTGTCACCGGATACGAGCTTGTCGTAGAGGGCACGGTCGGGATCATTTTCCTTGGCCGGTCGTGCGCCGGTGAGCAGCGCCTGCACCTGCCCGGCGAGTTTTTCGGTGTCGGCCTGATGGGCGGGATCGCTCGCCGCGTCGCGCCACCGGCCCAGTACCGAATCCGCGGCAATCATCGCGCCGGGCGCGGAAGAATTTTCCACCACCGGCCGCGTCGGCCCTTTGACGAAGCTCCAAATGTCTTTATTCCCCAGCCGGTCGGCGTGCGGGTTGCCTTCGAGAACCGTGTCCGCGACATCGCCCGCCAAATCCCACACGCGGCCGGGTTGATCGGCCTCGGTGACCGTCAGGGCGATCTCCGTGAGGTCGCAACTGTGATCCCCGTTCTTCGCATCGATGGCGAGGATGAGCAGATCGCCCTTGGAAATCTTGATGCTCCTTGCCGGCACCTGCGCCGCCCCGCCGACGCCGATCGCGCCCTGGGCCAGCACGCCCGCGTGGTCGCCCCGGCGAAGTTCCAGCCACCACGCCACGCCGTTGCCGCAGTTCGGGTGGGCGTGGGCGATGTTGGCGGAAACGCGCACCTTGCCTTCAATCGGGCTTTTCCAAACCGCGGCCACGAATTCCGTTGGCGTCGGGTGAACGACAACCTTGTGCGGCGACGCGCGACCGGGAATGTGCTCTTCGGTGTCGGATGAGTTGGAGATCAGCACCGGCAAGTCCCCGCCCTTGTTCCGCCATCCGTTTATTGCGGGCTTCTGGCCATTCTGCGCGACCTTCTCGCTCAGTGGCTCCAGCTTCGAGACGGGAACCTCGCGTATCGCGCTCTCAGCCTCCGTCCCCGATTTGTCGAGCGGCGCGAGGGCGAGCACATCGGCCCACTTCTTCAGCCGTGCGGGATCGAGGCCGTCTTTTTTCGCGACGTCTTCGACGCCGAGTTTCTTGTCGTTGGCGGCTTCCACAACCGCGCCAAGATATTTGGCGGAGTCGGCAAAGACCGCTGCGTAATCCACCTCGAAAGCCGGGCCGAATTTCGGGTAATCACGCAGTAGAAGCTCGGGCTTCTTGTCCGCTTCCAAACGCGGGCGGCTCCAGACAACATTGCCATCCTTGCCTGCCGGGAAAACGTCGCGCGCGGAAAGATACACGACCACGTCACGCTCGCCGGGCGCGGGCTTGAGCGGAAGACGGATCGTGCGGGACTCGGCGATCGTCAGGTCATTGGGGACCTGGCGGGTATCGCCATTGCGATAGCTGCCGATGGCGACGACCTTCCACGCCTGCGACTGCCACGCGGCGATCTCCGCCGCGACCGACCCGCTCTCCTTCTCCGATGCCTGCCGCCAGTGTGCCTGGATTTGGTTCAGGGGGAACGAAAGATGTTCGTTCGTGAGCGTGCCCCACAGGGTGCGGAAGTATTTCGGGTTGAGATTTTCCTTCGCCGCGATCTCGTCGATCGTCGCGTGCCCGGCGAGCAGCGCGTCGCGGTGCCGCAGGGTGGCGAGCAGATAAGGCTCAAACTGCAGTTTCCCATCGGGGGTGAACTGGCCGTAGAACTTGCGCAGGTCGGCCATGATTTCGTTCGACCAGTCGCGCCGGGTATTCGTGGGTGAAAACCGGAACCCGTCCGGCAGCAGCACGGCATGGCCCGCGATTCCCTTGGCCGACAGCAGGTATTTGTTAAGCAGCGTCGGCGACATGTCCGCCAGCGCCTCCGCGGCGTTGGTAAAGCCCTCGCCCGCCGCCCCGTCCGCGGGGAACTCCCGGGCGGGTTGCAGGTCCACCCCAGTGAGGTCGCGGATGGAGTAGTCGTACTCGGCATTGCTCAGCCGTCGCATGGGAACGAGGCCGGGGTCCCCCGCCCGGGCATGGGCTTCAGAATCGAGGAACGCGTTGACCCACTCAAGGAGCCGCCTTCGCTCTTCCGGGGTCGGCTGCGGCTTGTTCTTGGGCGGCATCTCCCCCGCCTCCACCATCTCCACCATCGCCTGCCACGGCTTCACGTCCCGGCGGATCTGTGCCAACGTGCCGAACCGCTCGAGATCCAGGTCCCCCTTGTGTTTCGCTGTCGAATGACACCCCAGGCAATACTGCCCCAGCAGCGGCAGCAATTGCGTCACGTCCGATCCGGCCTTGCCCGCTGGCTGCGCCGGCTCCCCCGCGCGTGCGGGAACTGCCAGGCAGACAAACGCCAACAGCGCACAAACGCGAACCATTCCGCGGCCGAAAGCCGGGCGTTCGTCGGTCGTCAGATCGTGCTGAGTTCTCACAAAAGTCGGCATCATTCCAATTCCCACTCGCCGGCATACGGTTGAAGGCCCGCCCTCCCGTGTTTCGCGGGACCCAATCTTCTCGCTGCGGGTTCACAGAGCAATACTCCGGCAGCCTGTGGGCGTTCGGAGCAGGGCCGGTTTTGTGGGATGACATGTTCTTGCCAAGGCCTAATTTGGCCGGATGGCCGGCTGGGTATCAGGCCGCTTGGCCCCCAGAGTTTTTTCGGCTCACGGCGGCGACCTGGCAAACGAGCCAGTTTTCGGGCGGGCGGGCTGGTCGCTGTTCATGCCCCGCCGCTTCTCGGCGATTCATCTGATGATCGCGTAAGTCTGCGGATGACCAGGTCGCCGGGTGCAAATTCAGCAGTGTCGCGGATATTTCTCGAAACCCCAGTATTTTGCCCATCGCGCCGGCGGCCAAGCCGGTCCAAGCACTCGACCAAGGTCGCAAGGGACGGGCGATTCCGCGCCTGCATCGCCCGACGCACGGAACTTTTTACGCCCTTCCGTGAGGATGAACGATGGATTCGGCTCGACATCAAATCCCGCCGGGCGAAACCGCCGGGCGGCGTTCCGCGATGCCCTGGTTAGCGCGTGGCGCGATTCCATTCATTGTGATATGGCCACTTTGCGCTCTGGCGCAGAACGCCGGTCATGCGGTTGACGCGCCGGCCACGTTGCAGGCGCCGGCGGACAATCGTGCCCCCGTGACGCGTGAAGAATATGAGCGGCTGCTGGCTGAGCAGCGCGAAATGCGGGCGGAACTCGAACAAATGAAGCGCGAGCGCGCGGCCGATGCGGCCTCCCGCCCAAAAACCGGTCCGGCCTCCCCTGGGGGGGACGATGCACCTTCCGCGGGGAATTCCGGCCCGGCCTCCCCCGCGTTCGCCCGGCAGGAAGACCTCGACGAGATCGACAAGACGGTGCAGGCCTTGCGCTCCGACGTTGACCGCTTCCATCCGGGCACGGAGGCGTTTCTCATCGCGGGCGATGCATCGATCGGCTTCACGTCACAGCACCGCAACAACTCCTCTTTCTTCGCTGGGATCGCACCACTCGTGCTCTTCAAACCGACCGACCGCCTCCTCATCGAGGCCGCGGTGGACATCGGGTTGAACACGGACCAGTCCGCGAATTCGTCAACCAGCGTCGACCTCACCATTGCGGACGCGTCATATTTGGTTACCGACTGGCTGGCCGTGGGCGGTGGGTTGTTCGTGACGCCCTTTGGGGTCTACCACAACCACTTCGATCCGCCGTGGATTAACAAGTTTCCCGATGACCCGCTCGCGTTTAGCGGCTCGCTTGCCCCGGGATCGTCCGTAGGCTTGTTTGCCCGCGGCGCGTTCCCGGTGTACTCGACGAAGGTTACGTACGACGTCTACGTGACCAACGGTCCGAATTTGATCACCAACGATCCGGCCGCGGCGGGCACGCTGAACTTCGACAACTTCTCCGACCTCAATAACAATAAGGCCGTCGGCGGCCGCCTCGGGTTTCTCCCCGTGCCCAATATGGAACTGGGCTATTCCCTTTACACGGGCGAGGCGCAGCCTTCCGGTTCCCCGCGCGTGCGGGCGTTACTTCAGGCGTTTGATGTAAACTGGCGGCCGGAAGTGGCCGCGATCGCGGGGACGCTTGATTTTCGGGCGGAGTGGGTATTCAGCGACGTCAGCCGCACGACCTTCGACGCGAACCATGCGCTGGGATTTGGTCCCCTTAATTTCAGCAATTACCGCGACAGCGGGTACGTGCAACTCGCCTACCGCCCGACGCACGTACACAATCCGGTCCTCCGCAATTTCGAGCTCGCCGCCCGCTGGGACTTCCTGAAGACCCCGACCGCCGCCCCCGGCGGCAACTCCGAGCAGCGATACACCATCGGCCTCGATTACTGGCTCAATCCCCAGACCGTCCTCAAAGGGGCTTACGAATGGGACCGTACGCAGATCGGCCCCGGTCAGAACGGGTTCTTCATCCAACTGGGAATCGGGCTATAAGAATTGTGCCACTATGAAACACGATCACCCCCACCGTCGTCTGCCGCGAGCCACGATCGCGGCGACGATGTCCATCGCGATCTTCGTGGCCTTCGCTACGGGATGCGACCCCGGCGACAAGGGAGAAGGCGCGGCCACGCGGCCGGCGTCGGAGGGCATCTTTTCGCCGCCCGCCAGAACCGGCGCGCAGCTTTGGGCAGAGAACTGCACGCGCTGCCACTATTCGCGCCCGCCCAAGCAGTATTCCGCGCAGCAGTGGGACATCATCGTGACGCACATGCGCCTCCGTGCCGACCTCACGGGCCAGGAAGCGCGTGAGATCACCAAGTTCCTTCAGGCGAACAATTGAAGGATGCTCCGGCGTGGCACGGCCCGCCCGCCCATATCTCATCTCGGTCGCCCCTCTCCAAGATCGATTAAAGACCCCGGAGGCCACGAAGAACACGACGAGGGGGCTGGAATGGCACGGCATTTCATTCTGCCGCCTTTGTAGCCTCCGTGATTATGTGCCACTCTCCGTGGAATCCCCGGGGTTGTCGATCGTGCAGGTTCCTCCCTACCATTCGGTC